>JAFTMQ010000103.1 GCA_017452305.1 Clostridia bacterium
CCACCCTGCCGTTGACAAGCACCTGCCGTCTTACAAGCAAGGATTTTACGTTGTTACGCGAGGTGTTGCATTTACGAAGCAAGAACTCCATCAATTCGTCGCTGTGATTTACTTTATAAACGGCGGTGTAATCGGGCGCGCCGTTGACGCGCTCCACGCTTTCCGTTTTTTAATGCACACGCGGCTTTACGCCGCCCGCGGTATGTGTATTTTTCGGCTTTTTTATCATTAAACGCGTACCTGCCCCTCGCATTTTACTTTTTTCTCGCTTTGGTATGTAAGCTTTTTCTTTATTATTATAGCACCGACAAACGCATTTGTCAAGGCATGCAAAGCAGAAAAAACGTCCTGCGCCGAGGATTATCGCGCAGGACGTTCATTTTTTTACGTAAGCTTATTTATCCGTGGTTTCATCAACGATTTCCGCGTCAACTGCATTGACGGAAACGCTCTTGATACCGTTCATAACGCCGCTCTTGGATTTGTAGCCTTCTTCGCTCATTGCGATGCTTTCGCCGTTGGAAGCAATCAAACGATAGCGATACAAGCCTGCTTTATCGAAGTAAATTTCAAATTTGGGGTTGGTTTTTACAACGGGATTTTTGAGGGTTTGGTCTTCCACTCTGTCTTCCGCGATGCATTTTACCGCATTTTTACCCACGCTTTCCATACCCTTTTTGCAAGCCGCTTTGGTGGTGTAGATTTGCGAAGCTACGGCAATTTTTTCTTTATTTGCCGCAAACAAGCTGAAGTTGAAGCCGCCCGAAGGGGTCTTTTTGATGACGAATTTTCCCATATTTTTTCTCCTTAGTTATATTTATTTTTTAATTTCTTTTAGTATACCAAACTTTTTCCCTTTTGTAAAGAGCATTTTGGAAAATTTTTATAATAAATTATTTCACCGTGTAGTGAATGGTCAGCTCGTAAAGCGCAAGCACCGACCAATGGTTAATCGTTTCGTTATATTGATTTTGGATACGGATTGTCTGTCCGTTCGTTTGATAGGTGAAGCCGTATGTCTCACTATTTTCAGGCGTGAATTTCTGCCCCTCTACGGCGTTTCCGTCCACAAGCACCGTCAGGGACGCATTCGTTAACTTGGAATAGGTCACCGAAATCGAGGTGATGCAAACTTCCTTGCCGTCCACGTCTTTGATTGTCAAATCGATATAACCGCCGTTGCCGTCCGCCGAAGCGAATAAGCACATACCGTTTGTGGAAATCGGATAGCTTTGGTTATAAACCGAAGGCGGAGTGACGTATTTATAAACAAACGAGAGCACCCCGTCCGCGCCGAATATCGTTTGACTGTAATCCATTTCGCCGCTTGGCGTATCCAAATCCGAACGGTTGAGGGTGACCGTTTGACTAAATTCCGTACGTGCATTGTCCGTTCTTTCCAACGTAATCACCGCGCTTTGCGTGCCGTCCGCGTTTTCGTAAATGCAATCCACTGTGAACGCCCAACCGAGCTTTTCGCCGTTGTCAAGCTTGTTTCCGTTGACGAATTGCGACGCGAACGTTTGCATATCGAAGCTTGCGCCCTGCCCAAACAAAACGCCGCCGTCCTGCACCGTACTCGTCGTGTTATACGGCTCGTTCGGGTTATTTCTTATCATATGCACGAGGTCGTATTCACTTTCCACGTCGTAATTAGAGTTGGGTAAGCTATACAGCTTGCCGTCGATAATCGCGCTCGTGTTGCCGCCGTGCAGCTCGGATAAAACGGAATTGACGTGCCATACGCGGATACCGCTCTGTATCGTGTTTAAATAAAAATAATGGTATTTTGCGTCGTATTCGTTAAGCCCCGTAGGCGCAAACAATTCTAAAATGAAATATTCGTCGTACAAGGAATTATACCCATTCCATTTATTCGTCAAGATGACGTTTTGTCCGCTCGATTGGAAATCGTGGATATGCACGGTCACTTTATCCCCTAACTTATAATCGCTCGACGCATAGACCTGCGGCTTGCTCCAACCGATTCTGTTGATATGATAGGGGTCAAGCGTTCCGTAGTTGTCCTCTTGCATAGAAAATCCGCCTGCAGGCTTATATCTTTCGTCCGCGAATTGAGCCTCGTACAAGTCGACGTTGCCAAACATATGCCCAACCTCGTGAATCGTCGTTCTTGCACTACTCTTAAACGGACGGCTGTACGTTTGGGATAAATCGGCAGCCGCCAACTGCTCGCTGGGGTCTTGCTTGTGTCTTCCGTACAAACCGCCGATGGGACAGAAAATCATCGTGTTGAAGGAATATTCGCGGCTATTGTTGCCGACCTCAAACGCTACCGACTTGTTTTTATCGCCCGGCGCGCCGTAATAATTCGCGCCGTAATACAAGATTAAGCCGTCAAGATAGCCGTCGTTGTTCAAATCGTACTCGGCAAAGTTCTCATTTACGTGATTTTCAAAATACCAACCAATCGCCGCCGTCCCCAACGCGTGCGTGTTCATTACCTTCGATTGAAGATTGTCGGTATAATCTTGATAGGACGTGTCGGACGAGTAGAATTCGCTCACCGTAAACTCCATAGTCACCGCGCCGTAGCTTTGCGCTTCGTAATATTGCTTCACGGACATAAGCTCGCCGTCGGGGCGGTTGCCCATGACGGTATATTCGATATCCTCGAGAATTTGCTCTTGCTGCGCCTGCGTGAAGAACTCGTCGCTGTCCGTAA
>JAFTMQ010000104.1 GCA_017452305.1 Clostridia bacterium
ACCGCTCCAACGAACGCGAAGCTTTCCGCGGCGGACGAAGAGGCGGTTTCCGCATTGATGGGCTTAGGCTTCACGAGGACGGAAAGCCTGCAAGCCGTCAAGAAAGCGCACGAGTTTGGCGCAGTGACGGTGGAAGAGGTGATTATGAAAGCCTTACAGGGTTTTTAAAGTGAATTGCGCCTTTGGCGCGTGAATTGAAATCAGAGATTTCGTGAATTGCTTTACTGTGTAAAGCGTGAATTGATTTGCAGACTTCGTCCGCAATTCGTTGTGGCTATAAATTAAAAAAAACTATAAGAAACCACCAACCCATACAAGTTGTAAACTTGTAAAGAAACGATAGACAAGTAGTAAGACTGTGTCAAACTTCAAGTTTGCCACAATTTCGCGCTCCACATTCAACATTTTCACGGCAACTTATTGCCAAAAAGGACAAACTATGTTTGAAGATGAAAACTACGGCGAGGAAAATTTACTCGTCAGCACGAAAACAGAATACGACGTAGAGGAAAACGTACTTCGACCTAAGGTGATGGCGGATTACGTCGGCCAACAAAAGGTAAAGGACAATTTAAGCGTGTATATCGCGGCGGCAAAGGCGCGCGGCGAGGCGCTTGACCACGTACTTTTATACGGCCCCCCCGGTCTTGGTAAAACCACCCTTTCCCACATCATCGCCAACGAGATGGGGGTATCTATCAAGCTCACAAGCGGCCCTGCTATCGAGCGTTCGGGTGATTTGGCGGCAATCCTCACCAGCCTCAACGACGGCGACGTTTTGTTCATTGACGAAATCCACCGTCTCAACCGTTCGGTAGAGGAAATTTTGTATTCCGCGATGGAAGATTACGCCCTCGACATTATCGTCGGCAAAGGCCCGTCGGCACGGAATATCCGTTTTTCCCTCAAAAAATTCACCCTCATCGGCGCGACCACCCGTGTGGGTATGCTCGCCGCGCCCTTGCGCGACAGATTTGGCATTGTCAACCGCTTGGAAATGTACACACCGAGCGAATTGCAGGAAATCGTCACCCGCTCCGCCCGCGCTTTGGATATTGCGATTGCGGACGAGGCGGCGTCGGAAATTGCGCGCCGCAGCCGCGGTACGCCCCGTATTGCCAACCGCTTGTTAAAGCGCGTCCGCGACTTCTCTATGGTCAAGGGCAATACGGAAATCACCCGCGAGGACGCTCGTTTTGCGCTTGCCCGCCAAGAAATTGACGAGCTTGGCTTGGACGAGACGGACAGAAACCTGCTCCGCGCCCTCATCGAAAAATTTGGCGGCGGCCCGACGGGCTTGGAAACGCTCGCGGCGACCATCAACGAGGACGCAAACACCATCGAGGACGTGTATGAGCCCTACCTTTTACAGCTCGGCTTTATTGCCCGCACGCCGCGCGGCAGAATTTGCCTCAAAGACGGCTACATCCATATGGGTATGCAGCCGAGCGCAAAGGCAAGACGGCAAATGTCCGTTTTTGATTTAGACGACTAAAACACCCACCCATGTACGCGTTGAAATACGTTTTTGGGAAGAAATGTGCCGACTTTTTGTCGGATACATACAAGTCTTTTGGCTTGATTACGTGCCGACTTTTTGTCGGATAGGATAGATATGCAAGAAAAAGTACAGTACAAAAAAAGCGATTTTTATTACGATTTGCCCGAGGAACGGATTGCGCAAACGCCCGCCGAGCCGAGGGATTCTTCCCGTCTGCTCGTTTACGATAGACAAAGCAAGCAAATCGAGGACAAAATTTTCCGCGACATAGCCGATTATTTGCAAGAGGGGGACGTTTTGGTGGTCAATAACACCAAGGTTATCCCCGCCCGTATGTACGCGTTGACCGAGCACGGCGGCGTGGTTGAGGTTTTGCTGTTAAAACGCTACGATTTGAATACTTGGGAAGTGTTGATGCGTCCCGGTAAAAAGGGAAAAATCGGCGTAAGAATGACCATCGGCGACGAGCTTTCTTTCACCGTCAAGGACATTACCGAAACGGGCGAGCGCATCGTCGAATTTGCCTACGAGGGTGCGTTTGAGGACGTTTTATCCAAGGTCGGCACGATGCCTTTGCCCCCGTATATCAAGGAAAAATTGCAAAACCAAGCGCGCTATAACACGGTGTATAGCAAGGTGGACGGCTCGGCTGCCGCACCGACGGCGGGCTTGCATTTCACGGACGAGCTGCTTGCCAAGCTTAAAGCCAAGGGGGTGCAAATGGCGGAAGTCTTATTGCACGTGGGTTTGGGTACGTTCCGCCCCGTTTCCGAGGATATTATCACCGACCACAAAATGCATTCCGAATATTACGAAATTAAAGCGCAAGCGGCGGAAATTATCAACGCGGCGAAGCGCGAGGGACGGCGAGTGATTGCCGTAGGCACGACGTCGGTACGTACCTTGGAAAGCGTAGCGGACGAAAATGGACTTGTGCGCGCTTGCAGCGGCAACACGGAAATTTTCCTTTACCCGCCCTATAAAATGAAGTGTGTGGACGCACTCATCACCAACTTCCACCTGCCCGAAAGCACCTTGATTATGCTTGTCGCTTGTTTGACGGGCAGAGAGGAAATTTTGTCCGTCTACAAGTATGCGGTGGAAAATAAGTACCGTTTCTTCTCATTCGGCGACGCTTGTTTGATTTTATAACGCATCGCATTTCCGTGTTGCGGCTCGGTTACATACTATCGGTATGCGCCCTCGCCGCGCCTTGAACTGCTCGGTTCTAAAACCAAACGTTTATCACGTAATCCTGCCCCTAAATTAGACAGCAACAATTCGGCATTCAACATTCAACATTCCGCATTTCCCTATACCATGTACGCGTTGAAAAATAAAAAGAGGGTAAAAAATGAACACTTACGCAAAATACAATCAATCGGAAGAGGACTACATCGAAAGCATTTTGACGATTAGCAAAACGCAGGACGTTGTGCACCGCGTAGACGTTGCAAAGCGTATGGAGGTTTCGCAAGCCGCCGTCAACAAGGCGGTAAAGCTTCTTTGCGAAAAAGGGTACGTGTATGAGGACGGAAAACACCTCTACCTCACCCCCACGGGCAAAGCGTATGCGGAAAAGGTGTACGAAAAGCATTGCATTATCCGCGAATATTTGGAAAAGAACGGCGTTTCCGCCGCAACGGCGGAAGAGGACGCGTGCCGTATGGAACACCTGCTTTCCGACGAAACATTCCAAATGATGAAAAAATTTCTCGGCAAATAAATTTTAAAAGCTCTGTAAAAGCAGGGCTTTTTTGTTTATTTTGCGTCGCGCACGTTTTAAAATAAAGGTCGCGCGCGAGTAAAAAATAGATACGCCCGACAGACGAAAAAGGCGAATTTTTTTGTAAAAATTTTCAAAAAATTTCTTAACCGTGGTTTATTTTTGCTTGACATTCGCATACAATAATGATATAATACGCTTGCATAACGGTTAATAAATCCGCTTTTTATTTTGAGTTAAAACTTAACCGCGGTTAAGATTTATGGAGGATAGAGGATGAAGAAGTTATCCGATTTAAAGATTGGTGAAAAGGCTGTCGTGACGGCGGTCAACGGCGAGGGAGCAATTCGCCGTCGCTTGTTTGATATGGGTATCACCCCTGGTGCGGAAGTCTATTTGAGAAAGAAAGCGCCTTTGGGCGATCCGATTGAAATTGCGTTGCGTGGATATGAATTGACGCTTAGAAAGGCCGAAGCGGCGCACGTGGAGGTGAAAGAATGTTAAAATTTGCATTGGCGGGCAACCCCAACTCGGGCAAAACGACGCTGTTCAATGCCTTGACGGGCAGTACGGCGCACGTAGGTAATTGGCCTGGCGTTACGGTAGATAAAAAAGAGGGCGTTTACAAAAAGGGCCCTGAGCCCGTCGAAATTATCGACTTACCGGGTATTTATTCCCTTTCGCCTTACACCCCCGAAGAGGTCATCACGAGAAATTATTTGTTGGACGGCGAGGCGGACGGTATCATCAATATCGTGGACGCGACGAATTTGGAGCGTAATTTGTACTTGACGACGCAAATTATGGAAGTGGATATTCCCATCGTTGTGGCGCTCAATATGGCGGACGTACTCCGCAAAAACGGCGACAGTATCGACGTGAAAACGTTGGAGCGCCGTATCGGTTTGCCCGTCGTGGAAATTTCCGCGCTCAAAGGGGATAACGTCGATTTATTGATGGAACGCGCCTTGCAAGCGGTCAAGGAAAAGCGTGCGGGAACGAGCATTTTGAAGGGGTCGATTATTTGGCCTGCAATTTCCAACGCGGAGATCGCTTTAAAGCTTAAAGACGTACCTGCCCCCCTCTTCCATGCCATTAAGCTTGTGGAAAAGGACGAAATCGAGGTGAAAAATCACCCCGCGGAAGCGCAAGCGGTGCAGGCGTTTATCAAAGAAAACGTATGCAAGAAAGAGGAAAATGGTATCGACGCGGAAGCGGAAATTGCCGACGCGCGCTATAAGTACATAACCGCACATTTTTCCTCGACGTTGACGAGGGCGAGAAAGCCGAGCTACGACCATTTATCCAAGTCGGATAAAGCGGATAAGGTATTGACGCACAAGATTTGGGGCTTGCCCATTTTCCTTGTTGTGCTCTTCCTCATTTTCCACTTGACCTTCTCGGACGATTTGTTCTTTATCGGCGCGATGAGCGGCGGCTTTGGCGGACGCGCGGAAACGCTTGCGGAACACCCCGTCGGCTATATCTTTTTCGGCGGCGGCTTGAATACGCCGGGTATGATTTTGTTCAACCTCATGGACACGTTGACAAGCTTGGTTGGCGAAGGACTTACCCTCGGCTTAGAAGCGATGAAAGCGCACCCCGGTCTTGTCGATTTTATCGTAGAAGGTATGTGGGGCGGCGTAGCAAGCGTGCTTTCCTTCCTGCCGCAAATCCTTGTTTTGTTCTTGTTCTTCTCGATTTTGGAAGACAGCGGATATATGGCGCGCGTAGCGTTCATGCTCGATAGAATTTTCCGCCGTTTCGGTGTTTCGGGTAGAGCGTTTATGCCGATGATTATGGGTTTTGGCTGTTCCGTACCCGCAATGATTAACACCCGTACGATGTCGGACGAAAAGGAAAGAGAAGCGACGGTACGCGTTATTCCTTTCTTCACCTGCGGTGCAAAAACGCCTATTTTGTTGGCGGTTGCGGGTGCGTTCGTGGCGTATTTCAAAATCGGGAATGCGGACGTAATCACCTACGCAATGTACTTGGCGGGTATTTTAGCGGCAATGATTTCCTTGCTGGTTATGCGCAGTACGACCAAACGCGGTGAGGTTTCTCCGTTTATTATGGAATTGCCGACCTATCACGTACCCGGCTTTAAAAACTTAATGCTTCACCTTTGGGATAAGGCAAAGCACTTCTTGCAAAAAGCGTTCACGATTATCTTGCTTTCGTGTATCGTAATCCGTTTGCTTTCCGTATTTACGTGGAACTGGACGTATATCGGCGAAGATATGGATAAATCCATTTTGGCGTCGCTTGGGCAATTTATTCAACCGCTCTTCACGCCGCTTGGGTTCGGCAGTCAAATTCCCCAGTACGGTTGGGTGTTTGCGGTGGCGGCGATTACGGGCTTGATTGCAAAAGAGGACGTAATTGCAACCTTCGGCACGTTGGCGGCTTGCTTGGGCGCAGTCCTTTCGCAGGAACAGCTTGACGGCGGCGTAGCGCAAGTGGCGTACCTTATCGAAGTTACGGGCATTACAAAAGCGGCGGTAATTTCCTTTATTATCTTCAATATGCTTACAATCCCTTGCTTTGCGGCGGTTGCGGCGGCGAAAGGGGAAACGGCGAAAGGGAAATTTAAGTGGACGCTCTTGTTCTGGATTGCAACTTCTTACGTTGTAAGCGCGGCGGTATATACGATTGGCGAATTCGTATGGCCCGTGGCGATTTGGGCGGTTGCGATTGCGGCGGCGGTTGTCGGTATCGTAATCTACAACAAGCACATGAACAAAAAGGAAGCAAGAGCAAAATTGCTTGGCAAATAAAAACAGCTTACAAAAATACCTCATTTTTTGCGGAATGCTTGTCCCCGACGAGTGGCGTCGGGGGCGAGTATTCAAATAAGAAAGGCACAGACTTTCCGCTGTCTTGCAGTAAAATGGGGGAATAATATAGGAAAAAATATGCAATTAAACAATTTATTATCGGGCGGCTTAAAGGCCGTGGATTATATCATTATCGCCGCGCTTGTGGCAATCGTCGTGGCGGTTTCGGCAATCATCATTTGGCGAAAGGTAAAAGGGAAAAGCAGCTGCGGTTGCGATTGCGGCGGCTGTCCGTCCGCAAAGACGAACGGCTGTAACGGAAATTGCGGCGGCTGTAATTCCTGCCCGTCCAAAAAAGAGGACGAAAACGCTTGACAAGCGTAAAAAACAAAGCTATAATACAAGTACCATAAAGAGTGCGTAAGGGACAGCCCCGTTGACCGCACAGCAACCTGCGTTTTGTAAGGTGCTAAAGGCTGAACGATGGGACCATGTACGCGTTGAAATGTAAAAGCCCATCGTTGCGATGGGCTTTTTTGCTTGCTCTTTTGGGGGATATTTTTATTTTAAGGAGGGCAAAGCTATGCCGAAAATCAAAGAAACATTGGGACAAGAAAAGGAAATTTGGGTGGATGTAAACGAGGACAATTACCGCGCGTTTTTCAGGCAAGCCAAGAAAGAGGGCTTTGTTTGGATAAACGGCAAAGAAATACAGCCAAACAAAGAGCTTTTTCATTTTTGCATTTCCGTCACTTCGCAAGGAAAAATCGGGGGCGTGAACGGATATGCCCGTTTTGGCAAGGGCGAGAAGCCGAAAATCTGCACTTTTCAATTATAAATTGAAAAAAATGCGCGGAAGTATTGCAAAATTGCGGAAAATATGCTATAATGCAAAATGCGGGTTTATGCGGCGCGCGCGGCTGTGCGCGGTGCGTAAGACAATCCGCCGACAAAGAGAAAATAAAGAGAAAAAACGGCAGAGGTACGATTATGAAAAATTATCCAAACGTAGTTATTTTTGAGCATCCCTTAATTCGTCACAAAATCGCACATTTACGCGACGAAAACACATCGACGAAAGAGTTTAGAGAGCTTATCGAGGAAATTACCACCTTGATGACCTACGAGGTTTTGCGCGAGGGCGTGCCTACCGCCGTAAAGACGGTGAAAACCCCCTTGGAAACGTGCGAGCAGACGGTCGTTGCCGACAACGCGATTGCTATCGTGCCTATTTTGCGCGCGGGCTTGGGTATGGTTTCGGGTATTCACACCTTGTTCCCTGCGGCGCGCGTGGGGCATATCGGTATGTACCGCGACGAAGAAACGTTGGAACCCAAGGAATATTACTGCAAGCTCCCCGATGGGATTGAGGACAAGCTTGTATTGCTTGTCGATCCTATGTTGGCGACGGGCGGCAGCGCTTGCGACGCGATTGCACTCCTCAAAAAGCGCGGCTGCAAGAACATTAAATTTATGGCGATTATCGGCGCGCCCGAGGGCGTTTCCAAAGTGGCGGAAACCTATCCCGACGTCAACGTGTACGTTTCGACCTTGGATAGACAGCTCAACGAAAACGGCTACATTCTTCCTGGGCTTGGCGACGCAGGCGATAGACTGTTCGGCACGAAATAACCCCACCATGTACGCGTTGAACGGGGAAACCCTTTCTTCACACAAAGAATAAATCCCCCTGCCGTGTTTTACGGCGAAGGAGTATAGATGAACAAAAAAATTCTTGCGCTTTTATTGGCGTTGACAACGGCATTTTCCGCAGTCACCTTTGGCGGCTGTGAGTTTTCGCTCAATTTCGGCTCGGGCTCGTACGAGGAAAGCGATACGGACGGCGGTGATACGGAAACGGGCGGTTCGGACAGTACGGGCGGCGACGTGGGCGACGGTTGCGTGGAGCATACGGACGAAAACAGCGACGGCGTTTGCGACGAGTGCGAAGATTCCGTTATGCGTAATCTTGATATTTTCGCGATCAACGACTTGCACGGCAAGGTGCTTGACGGGGACGGGCATATCGGCGTGGACGAACTCACCACCTATTTCAAACAAACGAAGGCGCAAAACCCCGACACGATTTTCCTTTCCTCGGGGGATATGT
Organism: Clostridia bacterium; assembly: GCA_017452305.1. Lineage (GTDB taxonomy): Bacteria > Bacillota > Clostridia > Christensenellales > Borkfalkiaceae > Scatosoma. The sequence goes on from JAFTMQ010000104.1 coordinate 8,118, forward strand.
GGCAGGGCGCGGACCTTTCCAACCTCACCAAGGGGTTGCTTGTTACCGATTGGATGAACGAGCTCGGTTTTGCTTCCATGACGCTTGGCAACCACGAATACGATTGGGGCGAGGAATTTATCCAAGAGAACGCCAACGCGGCGAATTTCCCCTTCCTTGGCATCAATATCCATAAAAATTCGACGAACGAGCGCGTGGATTATTGCGACGCGTCCGTACTGTACGAAACGGAAGGCGGCGTCAAGGTCGGCATTATCGGCGCGATGGGGGATTGCTACTCGTCCATTTCGGCGGATAAAGTGCAAGACGTGCATTTTAAGACGGGCTCGGCTTTGACGGGCGCGGTGAAATCGGAAGCGAACAAGCTCCGCACGGCGGGTGCGGACGTGATTGTATATAGCGTGCACGACGATTATTCGGCGTATGACGTAGCGCTTTCTGGGTACGTAGATATCGTATTCGAGGGGCATAGCCATCAATCGTATGCGAAAAAGGACGGCGCGGGCGTTTGGCACTTGCAGGGCGGCGGCGACAACGACGGCATTACGCGTGCGCAAATTTCCGTCAATATCGCCAACGAAACGCACAGCGTAACGAGCGCGCAGACGGTAAGCTCGTCCACCTATTCGTATTATGCGAAAGATCCTATCGTGGAAACGCTTTCCACGAAATACAACGCGCTTTTGGAAGAGGCTACCCGCGTGGTGGGTTATACGGAAAAAATCCGCAGAAGCGACGAAATTTGCGATACCGTCGCGCAGCTTTATTTAGAGCTTGGTCAAAAATCTTGGGGGGATAAATACGACATCGTTTTGGGCGGTGCATTCCTTTCCACACGCGCGCCTTACGATATTAGCATGGGCGACGTCACCTACGGTGATTTGATGAATGTTTTGCCCTTTGATAACCAAATCGTGCTTTGCTCTATCCCCGGCGATAAGCTGCTTAGCGGATTTATCAACAATTCGAGATACCACAACTGCTTTGCGGACGGCTTTACGGAAGCGAGCGTAGATACGACGAAGACCTATTACGTGGTGACGGACACCTATTCGTCCACGTACAAGTATAATCAATGCACCGAGCTGGAAAGATATGACGAAACGACCTTTGCGCGCGATTTGCTTGCCGATTATATCGGCACGGGCGCGTGGGGCACGAAGAAAGAAATGACGCTTACGCCCATTTCTACGCTGTTGGAAATCGGCGAAACGCTTGGCGCGGGTGATACAACGACGGATTATTATTACGTAAAGGGCACGGTGAGCCGTGTTACCAACACCACCTACGGCAATATCTATATCACGGACGAAAACGGCGACGAGCTGTATCTTTACGGCTTGTATGATTTGAATAATAACCGCTATGACGCGATGACGAGAAAGCCCGTTGTGGGCGATGAGATTATCGTGCACGGCGCGCTGTTTAATTATAAGGGCACAACCTTAGAATTTAGCCCCGCAACGCTTATCGAATTTACGGACGAGAGCAGTTCGGGCGGCGGCAACGCAGGCGGCGGAAACACAAGCGGCGGCGGTACAGTCACGACGGAAGATCCGTACGAGAACGTATCTAAGACGGAATTTTATATGAATTATACGCCTGCAAGCGATTATATGGACGCGTATTATCGCAGCCTGCACGGGTTTATGTCGGGTGGGCTGGAAACGCCCGACCAAGCGCCGACGGTTGCAAACAATCAACCCAAAAAAGACGGGAAATTTGTGAGAAATACCGAGTTTAAATTCGAGGACGGCGGCAAGACGTATATCGTTGTGGACGCGGCAGGGCAAGAGGCGTTCCGCGTGTATAAGGACGGCGCGTATATCACCTTGGAAGAGGTGGCGGCGTACGTGTATGCTTTCGGCACGTATCCCAAAAACTATACTACGAGCAAAAACACAAGCCCGAGTGACAGCGATTGGGGGGAATATTTGCGTTTAAATCACACGAAATTTTCGGGGGATACGAGCAAATGGCCCTACGAGCCCGAGCTTCCCAACATCACGGGTTGCGGCGGCAGCTTGCAATATTACGAAATGGATATCGGCACGACGGGGACGGATTGCGATCCGAGCTACACCGCCGAGCTGTATAACGACGGCTATTCTATCACGCGCGGCGCGGCGCGTATCGTGTACGGCAAGAGCGATTTGAACGGAAACGGCGCGTACGACGTTGGCGAGCTGTACGTCTTCTACACCTACAACCACTACAACGATTTCCAAGAATATCTCAACTACCAAGGCGGTTGGGGAGAAATGTTTGGCAATATCACGGGCGGCGGCACGATTTCGAGTAAGTACGATTATAACCCCACCGATTACGTGGACGTATATTGGGGCAAGCTTGTAAGCTAA
>JAFTMQ010000105.1 GCA_017452305.1 Clostridia bacterium
ACTTATAATTGGGCAATTTCCCGCGCAAAACGTCTTGCGCCAAGGTCAACGTATCATATTGCTTTTTGTCGAACATATACCCGTTCTGTTCGCCGTAATATTGCACGAAACGATAGTCGAACGTAACGTTATGTCCCACCAAAATCGCGCCGTCCGTAAACTTATAAAAATCGGCAAGCACCTTATCCACCTCGGGCGCACCGATAAGGTCGGCGTCGCAAATGCCCGTGAGGTCGATAATTTCCCTCGAAAGGCGTTGATTGCACGCCACGAAGGAAGAAAACTTTTCTACAATTTCGCCGCCGACAATCTTCACCGCGCCGATTTCGATAATTTTATCCATTTTACCCATGGACGGCAGGTTATTCAAGCCCGTCGTTTCCAAGTCGAAGCAGACAAACACGTTCTTTTTTAAATCGTCGGGCATATAAGTATCGTCAAAAAGCCCTGCTTGCGCGAAATCCACGTACGGCTCGGGGAAGACGGTGTGATAGGCTTTGGGGACGGGCTTCCCCTTTCTCGAAACGGGTTCAAAATTCGCCGGGGGCGCGCCGTAGTTAATTTTCGCCGCCTTAAAGGATTTAAAGCCGTTGTATTCCTCGTTCGAGCCCGTCAAAACAATTTTGTCGCCCACCTTAATTTCACGCACCTTTTCCACCGTCGCTTTCTTGGGAAAATAGGTCGTGCGGACGTTCCCCGTGCCGTCGCTTACCGTCACGGAAAAACGCGTGCGTTCCATATCCTCGCCCGTCTTTTCGTTATGGCGGGTATATTTAAGTTCTTCAATATAAATTACGTCGCCGCACACGGAATAAGGCTCGTCTAAATCAAAGCAATCGGACATATACACCGCTTTGGTCGGTCTTTCGTCCGCACCGTCAATTTTTACGAAATCGCATATCGGGAAATAACGGATTTCCCTTGCCGCAACCTCTTCGGTATCTTCGGGAATTTCGTCCAAGATAGACGCGTCGGGTTCGGCTTTTTCCACCACGCGAACGTTGCCGTAAAAGGTGCCGCAAAAGCCGCTCATCAAATACCTGCTTACCTCGTCGAGGATTTTTCCCGACGAAAAAAGGGATTGCTCGCCCGAGGCAATTTCTACGTAAAAGTGTGCGCCGCTCGTCAACATTTCCACCTTAATATCCTCTTTGGAAAGGAATGCCGCCGCCGCAGGAAAGCTCCTTTGAATATAGTCGTAAATTTTATTTTTTAAGATTGCCTCGTCGGGCACGCGCTTGACAATTTTTAAGCGCGCGGAAAAACCGTCGGGCAGGTAGGATTGAGAAATCTCTATCGCCCGCGCCTCGTCCATTGCGGAATAGGTCTTGTCCGTCACCAAGAAAAACTCCGCCGAGTTATCCTTTTTTGCAACGGTGATTCCGCACAAAATTGCGTTTTTTAATCCGTTCAAGCCACGGATTTCCTCTAAATATTGTTCCGTCTTACTCGCCATCTAACAACAACCTTATCTCTTTAAAAAATTCTTCCTCGGCACAATCCGCCGCCACCTTTTTGTACGGCTCCCCTTTCTTGAAAATAAGGCAAAAGCCCTTACCGCCTGCAATCCCCAAATCCGCGTCGCGCGCCTCGCCCGGGCCGTTGACAACACAGCCCATCACGGCAATTTTTGCGCGCTTATTGTACGGACGGACGAACTCCGTCACCTTATTTGCGAGCGACATACTCTCCCACTCGCATCTGCCACAAGTCGGGCACGCCACCACCTCGACAAACTCCTCGTCCAAGCCGCACGCACGCAAAATATGCTTTGCCGCATATACCTCGCGCACGGGATCGTCGGTGAGTGAAACGCGAATGGTATCCCCCACGCCGTTTAAAAGCAGAGAGCCTATCCCCACCGCGCTCTTCACTATCCCCGCTTCCGTCGTTCCCGCTTCCGTCACACCGAGGTGAAGGGGGTAGGAAGTGCGATTTGCAAGGAGCATGTACGCGTTCACCGTCAATTTTACGTCCGACGCCTTCACCGAAATGACGATATCATTGACGCCGAATTTTTCCAAAATACCCACGTTAAAGAGCGTACTTTCGACAAGCGCTTCCGCGCTCCGTCCGTATTTTTCTAAAAAGTTTTTTTCAATACTGCCCGTGTTTGACCCCACGCGCACGGGAATTTTATGCGCCTTGACGCAATCGGCAACGAACTTAATTTCCTTTTCGCCGCCAATATTCCCAGGATTGATACGCACCTTGTTTGCGCCGTTTTCAATCGCCATTACGGCAAGCTTGGGCGAAAAATGGATATCCGCAACGAGGGGGGCGTGAATTTTATCCACTACGGAGCGCACCGCCAAGGCGTCCGCCTCGTCGGAAATTGCCACGCGCACGATTTCACAGCCCGCCTTTTCCAAGGCGAGAATTTGCGCCACCGTCTTTTCCACGTCCGCCGTTTTCGTCGTTGTCATCGATTGAATTTTTACCCTCTCGCCGCCGCCAAGCAATACACCGCCGACCGAGATTTTTTTACTTTCGCGCATGTTAAAAACTCCGTTTTTTACTTATTCTTTTCCGCCTTCATCATTTGCTTTAATTCCGTCATAAACGAGGACAAGTCCTTAAACGAACGATAGACGGACGCATAGCGCACGTAAGAAACCTCGTCCACCTTTTTCAAACGCTCCATCACCATTTCCCCAATCGTCTTGGTGGTAATTTCGCTTTCCATACTGTTATATACTTGCTTGGAAATATCCGCCACCATATCGTCGATGACCGACATCGGCACGGGGCGTTTTTCGCAAGATTTGATGATACCGTTACGGATTTTTTCCGCGTTGAAGGATTCGCGCGTGCCGTTATTCTTCACTACAAGCACGGGCGTAACTTCAATCGTTTCGTAGGTGGTAAAACGCCTACCGCAGCCAATACATTCTCTACGGCGGCGTATCGTTCTATCGTCGTCCGCGCTGCGGGTATCCACCACCTTGCTTTCCGTACAATCACAATATAAACACTTCATTTTATCGTCCTCTTTTTAATTTCAACGCGTACCTGCCTATGCCTTACGCCTTCTTGCCCTTGCGTTTGCGAATTTCCTTAACCTCGTTTTCGTACCCGTTTCCGCCCGGGATATAATAAATTTTATCTTTGAGCGTATCGGGTAAATATTGCTGTTCTACGTACCCGCCGTAGGCGTGCGGATATTTGTACTGCTTGCCCTTTGCTTTATCCTCGGGGCTTGCCTTAGAGGTATCCTTTAAATGGGGCGGCACGTTATCGTCGCGTGTGTTTCTCGCGTCCTCAATCGCCGCGTACATTGCCTCGACGACGGAGTTGCTCTTTTCCGCCTCGCACACGTAAATAATGGCTTGCGCCAACGGAATGCGCGCCTCGGGGTAACCAATTTTTTCCAACGCGTACATTGCCGAGGTGGCAATTTGCAACGCGCGAGGATCCGCCATACCCACGTCCTCCGCCGAATGCACAACCAACCGACGAGCAACGAGCATAGGATCGCACCCACCCTCGATTAAGCGCATTGCATAATAGAGCGCCGCGTTTGCGTCGCTACCGCGCAAGGATTTACAAAATGCCGACAAGAAGTCGTAATAAGTACTTTCGTTGTAGGACAACGCTTTGCGCTGAATGGACTGCTCCGCGTCGGCAAGGGTAACGTGCACGTTTCCGTCGCCGTCGGGCGAAGTGGTCAACGCCGCCAATTCGAGCGCGTTGTATGCCGAGCGCAAATCCCCCGCCGCCATCACGGCAATATGGTCGATTGCCTCGTCATCGACTTGAATATTTTGCTTGCCAAGCCCTTTATGACGATTTTTCACCGCCGCTTTTAATGCCTCGACAATATCCTCGTTGGAAAGGTGCTTAAACTCAAACACCCGACAGCGCGACACGATAGCCGGTGTCATCGAAGCGTACGGATTTTCCGTCGTCGAGCCGATAAAAATAATCGTGCCTTGTTCAATGGCAGGCAAAAGCGAATCGCTCTGCGTTTTATTGAAACGGTGACACTCGTCCAACAAAAGATAGGTGCGCTTGTTAAAAAGCTTTAAGTTATCGCGCGCTTGCTCCACCGCTTTTTTAACGTCCGCAACCCCCGCGTTTACGGCGTTGAGCTTGATAAACTCGCCGTTCGTGCGCAGGGCGATAATGTTTGCCAAGGTCGTTTTTCCGCAACCGGGCGGTCCCCAAAAAATACAGCTACCGAGCCTATCCGTCGCAATCGCGCGGCGCAAAAGCGAGCCTTCCGCAACGATGTGCTTTTGCCCGATAAATTCGTCTAAAGAATTGGCGCGCATACGCTCTGCAAGCGGCTTCGCCGTTTCTTCATTTCTGTTAAAATCAAATAAATCCATACTTCTTCCCGTTAATTATGCATGCTCGTGCCCGTGTGTTTTTGCTTGGTGCTTCTATGCGGGCGTTTGAGCGCTTTTCTAATATCATTTGCGCGCGCTTTGCCGATTTCATAGCCCTTTTCGTAGGCAAAACGAATGGGTTTTAGGTCGTATTGGCTCATATTGCCAAGCTCCGGCTCTATCCAAAAATCGATTACGTCTTTAATACCCTCTCTGCGGCGCTCCGTGAGGTGGTTATCCATAACGTCAATCGTTTCAATCAACATTTGCAAAACGTTCGGCGCTTCTTCGCTTGTATCGCGATGACCGAGTACGTCCACGCCCACAACGACGTCCGCGCCCATTTGCTTTACCTGCGAGGCAGGCACTCTTTCCAAAATACCTCCGTCGATTAAGCGCATTCCGTCCTTTTCCATGGGATGAAAAACAACGGGAATACTCGCCGACGCTACCACAGCGTCTATCAAGCTCCCCGAAGAAAATTCGATGAGCTTTTGCGAAATCATATCCACCGCATAACAGCGGAAAGGGATTTTTAAATCCTCGAATTTAATGTCGCCGATATATTTAATGAGCAATTCACGCATTTTCTTCGTGCCCGACACACCGCCGCGCTTACTTGTAAACGAGAGAATGTCCAAAATGCGCAAACTAAGCGCCGCCTCTTTAATTTTCTCCACCGTAAGTCCCGCCGCGTAAGCCGCGCCAACCACGGCACCCATCGAGCTGCCTGTGATAAAATCGGGTTTTACCCCCACTTCTTCCAACGCACGCAAAAAACCAATATGCGCCACACCTCGGCTACCGCCCGAACCCAATGCTAAACCAAGTGTTTTTTTCAATTTCTTCCCCTTCCTTCACTATTTAATGAAAAAATTTATGTATGACGCACAAAACGTAATGCTTATTCCGCCTTGAAATACGCGCCGAGAAGCTTGCATTCCAGCGAATTTTCGCGGATGGCAGAAAGCATATTTTGCGTTTCCTCGCTTGCCACGTCACATTCCGCCTCGATAAAGAAACGGTACTCACCCGGTCTGTCTTTCACGGGACGGCTTTCAATTTTCGTCAAATTGACGCTGTGGCTTGCAATCACTTCCAAAAGCCCCAAAAGTCCGCCCGGACGGTGAGGCCCTACCAACGAGAAGAAGAGCTTTTGCCCACTCTTCGGTAAATTGTTTTCCCCTTTCTTAATCAAAAGGAATTGTGTGAAATTATTCGGCTCGTCGGAAATACTCGTCTTGCCAAGCACGAAGCCGCCGCGCAAATTTTCGGTATGCGCGCCCGCAATCGCCGCGCTTTTGCCCGTTTCGTCTTCCATCGCGCGCGAAATCCCAAAGCCCGTGGATTCCGTCTCTCGCAAGGCCGCAAAGGGCATTTCACGGCTTAAAAAGCCCGCGCATTGATCGAGCGCTTGACGGTGAGAATACACTCTGCCGATTTGCGAAAGCGGAGTACCTTCCTTGTAGATTAGTCTGTGCTCAATGCGGATAATCAATTCCTTTACAGCGTAAAGATTGGAAGCGGATTGCAACAAATCGAGGTTTTGCGAAACACCGCCCTGCAAGCTGTTTTCAATGGGAATCGCCGCCGCGTCCACTCTACCGTTTTCCACCGCGGCAAGCACCTCGGGGAAGTTGCGGAAAGGCACGCATTCGTCCCAATTCACGACGGATTGCCCGCTCGTGGCTTCCGCCTTTAAAAACTCTTTTGCCGCGAGGTGGGAATAGCTCCCCTCCGGCCCCAAAAATGCAATTTTCATATTTTCTACCTCTAAAATAATCGAGATTTTGTTTCCTTAAAGAATGTAGGCTTGACACCATATTGCACCGCAAGCTTTCGCGCGCCCGTCTAAGAACGGTAAAACGGTGTAAGACGCAAGCAAGACAAGGAAAGCGCGGCTTTGCCGACGGGAGCGTACAAGTAGTACGTGAGCAAGGCAAAACGTAAGCTTGACACCGTATTGCGCCGCGTATTCTCCGTTTTACACTTGGGAAGCGAGATCTAAAAGTAATCTCTCCGTATCCGCCCAACCAATGCAAGGATCGGTGATGGACTTACCGAATACTTCGTCGTGCTTTTGATTGCCCTCTTCCAAGAAGCTTTCAATCATAAAGCCTTTTACGATACGCTTGAAATCGGCGTCGAAACGGCGGTTTTGCATAACCTCTTCCGCGATACGAATTTGTTGACGGAATTGCTTTGCCGAGTTGGAGTGATTGCAGTCAATCAAAATTGCGGGATTTTCTAAATTACTGCCGCGATACATTTCTTCCAATTTCATTACCGTTTCGTAGTGGAAATTGGGCACGTCAACGCCAGCCCCATCTACACCGCCGCGCAAAATGGCGTGCGCGTAGGGGTTGCCGTTGGAGCTCACTTGATAGTTGCGGTATTTAAATACCTGCGGACTCTGCGCCGCAAAAATGGAATTGACTAGGGCAATAATATTCCCACTCATCGGATTTTTCATACCGACGGGCGCGTCGATACCACTCGCTACTTGGCGGTGAAGTTGATCCTCTACGCTACGTGCGCCGACTGCGTGGTAAGAGAGCAAGTCCTCTACGTAGGGCGTATTTTCGGGATAGAGCATTTCGTCCGCGGACGTCAAGCCCGATTCGTTAATCGCCGCAAGGTGCAACGCGCGAATACTGCGAATACCGCGCGCAATATCCGCCGCCCCCTCGGGATCGGGTTGCAAAAACATACCCTTGTAGCCCACGCCCTTTGTACGCGGTTTGTTGGTATAAATACGCGGCACGATAACGAGCTTTTCCTTGACCTGCTCGTTTAATTTACCCAAACGGGAAATATATTCGAGGGTGGGAGCGGGCTCGTGCGCGGAGCAAGGGCCAATGACAACGAGCATTTTTTCACTTCTACCCGCGATAACGTCGCGGATTTCTTTATCGCGCTCCGCTTTGATTACCTGCATAGCAGGCGTCATGGGTTTTTCTGCAATAAATTCCTCAGGCTCAGGAATAAAACATTGCTTTTCTAACATAATCGTACTCCTTATATTCTCACTAAATTGCTTTATCGATTTTGTATAAATTTTAACACTTCTTCGCTGACGTATTCATCGAACGGCGTGCCGAATTTGATACTGTTGCGCACTATAGACGAGCTAACGTGCAGCAATTCCTGCCGACAGGGCAAATACACGGCAATCAAATCCTTATCCAACTTTTTGCTTGCGTAAAAATTCGCGTTTTCAAAATCCAAATCGGTGCCGTTGCGAATGCCGCGCACGTACATTTTCGTATTTTCCTTTTCTAAAAGCTCGGCAACCGTCCCCTCAAAGCTCAGGGTGCGGACGCGCGGCTCGTTTGCGTATTCTAAACGGAGCATTTCCAGCCTTTCTTCCACGGAAAAGCAAGGCTGCTTCGTCGGATTGACAAGCACGGCAAGCACCACCTCGTCAAACATTTGCAAGCAGTCCTGCACCACCGCCCTATGTCCGAGCGTGGGCGGATCGAACGAGCCTGCAAATACGCATTTTTTCTTGGTATTTCCCATGGCTTACCCCCCTTTTTGAATACGGAAAAAGGTGATAAACGTCTTTCCGTACTTCCTTTCGTCATATTTTTCCAAACCGACAATTTCGCCCTCGAAAGCGCGGTCACGCTCGTACACGGCTACGCCGTCTTCACTTAAAAGCCCCTTTTCGGCAATGACTTCCAACGCCTTTTTGCCGTAGTCGAAACGGTAGGGCGGATCGAGAAAAATCAAATCGAACTTGCCCCGCATTACGCTAAGGCAAGAAAGATAATCGCCCTGCGTCACCTTTGCTTCCTCGCCGTTGACGGGGATTTTCAGCGCTGCCAAATTCTTTTTTACAATCGCCAAGCTATCCTTGGAAAAGTCGTTAAAAACGACCTCTTTTGCACCGCGCGACAGGCTTTCTAAACCGAGCGAGCCACTGCCCGCAAACAAATCCAAAACGCGCGCGCCGTACAGCTTTAACGAAAGGATATTAAACAAAGATTCCTTTGCCCTATCCGAGGTGGGACGGACGTCCTCGCCCGGGAACTCTGTCAAAACTCTGCTTCTATATTTTCCGCCGATAATCCTCATAAATCTTACTCCAAGACAGGCTATTTTGCATTTTCAACGCATACCTGCCTATCCCATTTACTTATTTACGCTTTTTAGGCTTCGTACCGGGCAAGCCGCCGTAATTGATTTTCTTGGGCTTGTTCGTCGCTTCCGCCGCGGCCTTGTCGGCAAGCTGTTGTTGACGGATAACTTTATTTCTGCGCGCATACGCACCGAGGATATAGAATACCCCCGAAACGACGACGGGAACCGCCGCAAACGCGATGGTGATGAAGTAGGAAATGGACGTGCCATTTACAAAATTCGGTGCGTAGAAGGGCAACACCGACCAACCCGAAACAAGCGTTAAAATCATCGTCGGCGCGTTTAAGCCGTTTACGTCGATATCCTTTTGCAAACAACCGAACACAATACCCGTAGCGATGGTCAAAATTGCGGTAATACCGCCGAAGGTAAAGCCTTTCCAAACGCGGTATTCCTTTGCTTCCTTATGCGAAGAAATTTTGTAGGGGTTGCCGTATGCGTCCTCGGTGGAACGCTTAATGTTTCCCGAAACGAGCTGTTCGTAGTGCGTACCGCCGTGTACCCAACAAATTACGCCGTTATACGCGACTGCCGCCACTACGCAGACAATCGTCCAAACCAACGTGGACGTTTTCCACACCATTTTAAAATCCGAGTTTTCGGAATTGGATTTGGGACTCATCAACATAAACATGATAAGTCCCGCGCAAATATACATAAACAGCGAAGGCAAAGACGCCTTGACAATCTCCCAGACGTATCTACCAAACCATTTAAGCTTTTTCTTTACGTTTGCCATAAGTATATCTCCTAAAAATTTTTCTCTTTATCCTTTGCGTTTGGGCGCAAGTATGCGCCTTTCCGTTACGATATAATCCAAGCGCATATCCCATTCCTGAAACGGAACGTTGCTATAAATTTGAAAATCGTAACAATACCCGATCCGCACCGCTTGTGGATGCTTTTTTAAATATTTATCGTAATACCCACCGCCATAGCCAAGCCGATTTCCGCGCTCGTCCACGGCAAGTAAAGGAAGGATCGCTATATCCATTTCTTCTTGCGACGGATTGCCAATCGGCTCCCGTATGCCATAGGCATTGACGGAAAAATCCTCACCGCACTCCACCGCTTGCAGTTCGCCGTTTCCTATCCGCGGCGCGTATATCCTCGCGCCTTGTAAAGCCAAGCCGTCGATAAGCTTGTCCGTCGGCGCTTCCAAGGAATAGGATAGATACGTGAACACGTTTAAACGCGTACCTGCCCCCTTGTTTTGCAAAATTTCCTCACCAACCGCCGCATAGAGTTTGAAGAAATTTTTGACCAAGCACTCCTCTTTTATATCCCTGTTTTCGTTTTGGGCGCGGCGCTGTTTGGCGTAATCACGCAACCGTTTTTTACTTTCTTCCACCGACAAAGACGGCGTTTCTACAAATGCAAATTTATTCGTATTCATACCTAAACTCCGCCCGTCTCGTCGCCGCGCAAAGCACCTCGTAGGAAATGGTGTCCGCCGCCGTCGCTTGCTTATCCGCGTCGGAAAGTACGGTGATTTTTTTGCCGCGTTTTTGCCGTCCGTTGACGATACAAGCGTCCATGCAAAGCGCTTGGCTTTTGTCTTTTTCGCAAAGCAAGCCACCTCGCTTATCCCGCAAAAATCCGTCGGCATACCCCACGCGGAGCACGGACAAATTTTCTATTTTATCCATACACGGAGCGCCGTAGCCCGCGCCGCCGTAGCTTGCCTTTCTCGTCGCCGTAACCTTAGTTTCTACGGTGAGTGCCCTTTGCAATTGCAAGCTATCCGCAATTGATTTTTCACTTTCCGCAAGTTCCGTGGGCAAATATCCGTACAGTCCCAAACCTATCCGCACGCCGTCGAAAGCAAATTCCGTGCCGAGCAAGCTGCCGTAGGTTGCGCTTAAATGCGCGATAGCGTTTGAATAACGCCGCTTGACAATCCGCTCCGCTTGGATAAACAAAGCGCGTTGTACTTTTGCGACCTCGCTTGTGCAGGTGTACAAATGCGAATACACGCCGCCTACCTCGATAAACGGTTGATTTTGCAAAAATTTACACACCTTGCCGAGCATAGATAAATGCATACCGTAGCGGTTCATGCCTGTGTTGATTTTGAGGTGCACGCATAGACGCAAACGGTGCGTTTGGCAAACGCTTGCGATAAGCTTTGCCGTCCACAAATCGGGTACGGTTGCCGTGAAGCCGTTGACGGCGAGGGCGTAAACCTCTTCTTCGTTAAGCGGGGGCGTAAAAACCAAAATTTCCTTACCGCACGCCGCCGCGCGAATGGCAATCGCCTCGTCAATGAGCGCCACTGCAAACCCGTCCGCGATATGGCTTAAACAAGCCGTAACCGTTTCCGCGCCGTGCCCGTAGGCATTGGCTTTCACCACCGCAAATAAGCGGGTTTTCGTCAAGTCTTTAAAGGCTTTGGCATTGTTTTGTAGAGCGGTTAAATTGACCTTTGCTATCACTTTTTGCATACTTTATAGCTATGCGGCGGAACAACAAAGTTGTTCCAAATGTGATATTCCGCCTAAATTTTCACGCAGCTGCATTCAGCCCTCTCAAAACGGCGGAAATGCGAGCAGTTCAAGGCGTTGCGAACACCTTACAGGGAGCGTACATAGACGTACGTAACCGAGGTTGCCACAGCGCAACGCTGTATTGCGCAGCGCTTTCTCCGTTTTTAATTGCTAAAAATAAGCCTGTGACAGTTATCGCACTCAATCGTCGCCCCGCCCGTCAGCTTACTGCGCGCCGCAAGAGGCGGCTCCATACTGCAAAACGGACAGCGATTGCTGACCAACTCGCCCACGACGGGGAAAAGTTTTTCCTTACGTTTCGTTTTATATTTTTGCATAAGCTCGGCAGAGACAGCCTTTTCAAGCTCGGCAAGCTCCTTTTCAAGCGCCGCTTTTTCGTCTGCGCGGCTCGCCTTTACCGCCTTGTACTTTTCGGACGCGTCCGCATATTGCTTTTGCGCGACGATAACTTGCTTTTTCAGCTTTTGATATTCCGCGTCGATTTCCTTAATTGAAGCCAAGAGGTTGTTTAAATCCGCTTTGATTTTCTTGATTTGGTCAACCTTTAATTGTGCCTTCTTTTGATAGAACGCGATGTCCGCGCCGCCCGTTACCAACTCGTCGAGGTTGTCGAAGTCCTTTAAGGTTTCTTCCAACTGCTCGTACTTCGCCGTCAAGCCGTCCGCTTCCGCACGAAGCGAAATGGCTTTCGTTTCCAACGAATCCAACTTTTCGGGTGCTGTTTCAAGGAATTTTTTGTACTTGACGTATTCCTTTCTCTCGTCGCAACCTGCAAGTTCGCGTTCCAGCTTATACAGCTTTTTGTCCACTTCTTGATAACTTAAAATTGCTTGTAACTGTGACATATAATACTCCCTTCGTCAAAGCAGCGCGCAATCCGTGTGATATTCGCACGGAAGGCTTAACTGCCGACGCATTTTTACGTAATACTTTTGAAAACCGTAGTTTTCGGACGCGTAATGCGTCAAAATGATAATCGCAAGCCCCTCTTCCAAAGCAAGCGAAATGAGGTGATGCTTGAAATCGGACGAAATAATCACGTCCGCGCCCTCGCGCAAAGCAAAGGCAATCGCCCCCTCGTCCACGCCCGAGCCGCAAAAGCTCGCCACGCGGTTGATTTTCTTCGTTTTATCGCCGTAAACGAGTACACGCTCCGTCGAAAAAACTTTTTCCATATTCTTGGCAAGGCTGCAAAGCGCGCTTTCCTTTACGCCATATCCCCTGCCGTAGCCACCGCCCGTGAGAGGATGCATTACGGAAATATTTTCCGCGCCGCCGCCCGCCGCAAAGCAAACGCCGTCCATTAAGCTTTGGTCAATGCCGCCCTCCGCGCCGTCGAGATTGAGGTGCATAGACAAAACGGAAATGCCGTGCTTAATACATTCCACAAGCTTTCCGCCAAGCGGCTCTTCCTCGCAAATGTGCGAGATTTTGCCAAAGATAGCGGGGTGGTGGGTGATGATGAGGTTTGCGCCCATTTCCCTTGCCTTTGCAATCGCCGCCGCGCTCAAATCGAGGGTGAACAACACCCCCTTGATATCGTCGCCCGTATCCACAAGCACACCGCTGTTATCGTACGCGCCGTAAAGCCTGCAATATTCGTCGCTCAAACGCTTGGGCGCGATTTCGTCTGCAATTTTATAAATTTCACTTAATTTCACCTTGCAACACTCCTTCCAATCTTTGTTTACGCCGCTGTAATTCCCTCCGATTTTCTTCGCTAATCGAAGGCTCGGATAAATATTTATCCAAGTTTTTGATTAGCTTTTGCATACGGGAAACGAACGCCTCGCCCATCACGGCAAGGTTCTCTCTGCCGAACTCATACTCCGCGTCCGTATAGGGCTTTTGGCAACTTTCATCGCACACCTGCCCCCCGTCTTTTTGCGCGCCGCCGACAATCACCTCGTAATATTTTCCATCGAAAAAGGTGAAGTCGCGCACGATATACCCGCCGTTTTCAAGGATATATCTACGCAATTTTTCGCTATCGTGCATGGGTTGGAAAACAAACCGCGCGGGCATAAATCCATACTTTGCGTGCGAGAGAATGTGGATAATCTCACTGCCGCCCATACCCGCAATCAAGACCTGCTCGGTATCCTTCGGCACGCCGAAAAAGCCGTCGCCAAGCACGGACACCGCCTTGCCCGAATGAATATAGGGCGCGAGCAAGCTTTCCGCCTTTGCCAAGCTCCCTTTACTCACGTCGGACAAAATCGCCCGTTCGCAAAGCCCGTTTTCGAGCATATATTCGCTGCAATATCCATGATCGCACCCCACGTCCGCAAACGTTTTGCAGGGCACAAGCAAGGAACACAGCGTATCAATCCGCTTTCCGTAGCGCATTATTCGAGGAAATCTTTCAAACGTTTACTGCGCGAAGGATGACGGAGCTTGCGGAGCGCTTTCGCCTCGATTTGACGGATACGTTCACGGGTAACGTTGAACTCCTTGCCCACTTCTTCAAGCGTTCTCGGTTTGCCGTCCTTGATGCCGTAGCGGAGCTGCAACACCCTTTCTTCACGGGGCGTAAGAGTGCCGAGAATTTCCATCAATTGCTCTTTGAGCATAGTAGATGCAACCGATTCGCTCGGGGTTGCCGTCTTTTCATCTTCGATGAAATCGCCAAGGTGACTGTCCTCTTCCTCACCGA
>JAFTMQ010000106.1 GCA_017452305.1 Clostridia bacterium
ACGTTGCCGTTTTCAAGTTTGTAAACGTCTTTTGTTTTACCTGTGTACAGCTTTTCCATAACGAAAACCTCTCAAAAAAATTTATTTATGCTATTATTATAACAAAGTTTTTTTCATTTTTCAATAATATGAAGGGCAAAAGTTGCAAAAAAACGAAAAAAATGTAAAAAAATATTGCGTTCGTTTGACAGACAGGCGTGAAATATGTTATAATCATAAAAATTGATTTTTACAAACAATAATATCGAAAAAACGGATAAAACAAGGAGGATGCGGCGGTATGATTTGGTCGAAGGAAGAAACCCTTTCAAGGGCGGAAATGCAAGCGCTGCAATTATCGCGCTTGCAGGAAACTGTGGCGCGCGTGTATGAGCGCGTTCCCTACTATCGCGCCAAAATGGAGGGGGCAGGTGTGCGTCCAAGTGATATAAAGTCGCTTGCCGACCTTCAAAAATTGCCTTTCACAACCAAACAAGATATGCGCGATACTTACCCGTTTGGGCTGTTTGCCGTGCCGAGAGAGGACGTGGTGCGTATTCACGCAAGCTCGGGTACGACAGGCAAGCCTACGGTTGTCGGCTATACGCAAAAAGACTTGGAAATTTGGACGGATTGCGTTTCCCGTATCGCGTGCATGGGCGGCGCGAGCAAAGCAGACACGGCGCAAATTTGTTTTGGTTACGGTATGTTCACGGGCGCGTTTGGGTTGCATTACGGCTTGGAAAAAATCGGCGCGACGATTGTTCCGTCCTCGACGGGCAACTCCGAAAAACAGCTTATGTATATGCAGGATTTCCAAACGTCCTTGCTCGTTGCGACGCCCTCGTATGCGCTCCGTCTTGCCGAGGTCGCAAAGCAGAACGGCATTGACCCTAAAACGGACTTGTCCGTCAAAATTGCTTTGGTCGGCAGTGAGCTTCTCACCGACGCTATGCGCGAGGAAATGCACGCCGTTTGGGGTGAAAACGTGAAGATTACGTCCAACTACGGTATGAGCGAATTGATGGGCCCCGGCGTTTCGGGCGAGTGTTTAGAGCATTGCGGTATGCACATCAACGAGGACTATTTCCTGCCCGAGATTATCGACAGCGAAACGGGCGAGGTACTGCCCGCAGTCGAAAAAGGGGAGCTTGTCATCACTTGCATTAAAAAGGAAGGCTTACCCCTTATCCGTTATAGAACGAAAGACGTTACCCGCCTTTTCTACGAGCCCTGCAAATGCGGCAGAACGACCTGCCGTATGGAAAATCCGTCGGGCAGAAGCGACGATATGTTGAAGGTCCGTGGTGTCAACGTCTTCCCCGGTCAAATTGAGGAAGTCGTGCTGTCTATTCCCGAGCTTGGCCCGCATTACGAGATTATCGTCGAGAGAGAGGGGTATTCGGATAAGTTGACCGTCCGTGTAGAATTGAATAAGGAAACGGACTCCTTTGCCGAATTACAGCGCATTGAAAACGCGACCCGCAGTAAGCTGAAAATTATCCTTGGCTTGGACGCAAAAATCCGTTTGGAATCGCCCAACACCTTGCAACGTTTTGAGGGAAAGGCGAAGCGCATTAAGGATTTGCGTAATTTGAAATGAGGAGGGAAATGTATGTTTACCAAACAAATATCCGTGTTTATTGAAAATAGAAAGGGCAGGCTTGGCGATATTTTGGACGTGTTGAAAGAAAGCGAGGTTAATATCATTTCAATGAGCCTTGCTGATACGGCGGAATACGGACTGCTCCGTATTATTTCCGATAAGCCCGACGAGGGCAAAAACGCGTTAAAGGCGGCAGGCTTTTCCGCAATGCTCACCGACGTGTTTATCGTTAGTCTTCCGCATACCGCAGGCGCGTTGCAAAGCATTTTGCGTGTGATTTCGGACGAGGAAATCAGCGTAGAATATATGTACGGGCTTTCCGTGGAAAGCCAAGACGCGTCTATCGTCGTCAAGACGTCCGACCTTGAAAAAGCGGATGAGGTTTTCGCAAAACACGGCATTAAAACCTTATCTTACACGCAGTTATAATTGGATAGGATAAACGCAAACGCCGCGCAAATGCGCGGCGTTTTTACATGCGTATAATATCATTCAACGCATACCTGCCTATGGGATAGTCGGTTAGAGGGCGTTTTTCTATTTTTTAGTCATTATGTAATAGCGCCTTGTCAAAGAGCGACAAGGGGACAAAAAAATGCTTTTGCATTCCGCAAAAGCATTTTTTTGTTAGATAAAAATTAGTTCCACCACCACGTATCTTCGTTGGGGTTGTTAAGGTCGTTGCCATCGCCGAACGAAATAGGGGTGCTCGTAGAAACGATGTCTTCGGTAAGCATTACTACTTCAAGTTCAATTTCAAAATATGCTTTTTTCATCTTATGCTACCTCCTCTACAATCAAATTCTTGGATACTAAATAATTATACAAGTGGGTTACATCGTAACCGTTCGCCTTATATTCTTTAATCATGCTTGCAACGGAATACGTTTTGCTCGACGTAGAAATATAGGCTGTGCCATCATAAACAAAGTAGGCTTGTACGGTGAATTCCGTGCCCAACTTGGCGGTATCGTTGATGATGTCGCCTAAGTTGATAACTACGTAATACACGTTGTTGGTTTCATCAAGTTTCCAAGAGTTTGCGCTTTCGCTATCGTAATACACAGTATTGCCGCCAGCGCTTACGCAAATACCATAGGATTCAACGGCTGCAATATCTTCAATGGCAGCGTCAATACCGCATCTAATAACGAACTTGCTGTCGCTGTACGTGGTTACTTCTTTTTCCGATGTTTCGCCGCCAGCCGCGCTATATACGGTAAGCGAATCCATACGAACTTGAGCGCCAAGGGTAATTATATACTCATTAGCTTCTGCAAATTCAATTGTGACAACCTTACCGCTAACAGTAGCAGTTTCGCCAATAGAATCTTTAAGTGCCGTCG
>JAFTMQ010000107.1 GCA_017452305.1 Clostridia bacterium
ATGTGCGTGGCAATCGTAACCTGCACCCCCGCCTTTTCAAACTGCGGATTGCAACCGGTTACGTTCGCCAAATACTCCGTCGTTTCGTAGGTGATCTCGCTCGTCGGTCCGTAGATATCATTCGAGCTCGATTCGGTGTTCGGCTCCCAGCCCGTATGCGGATCGTCGGTTACGCAAGCGCCAAACGCCGCGCAGACAAGCGCGCAAATTGCGGATAAGAGTATTGTAAGCCATTTCTTTTTCATAAGTGTTCCCCCTTTGGGCAAAATTTCGGGTGCGTTTTTGTACCCGTTCACTTATATAACGTTTGAGAAGCCGATTTTTCTCACTATTTTTGAAAAAAAGTTGAAAAAATTTATTTTTTGTCCTTTTTCGTCCAAAATACGCCGTAGAAAACGAAGATACGAGCAGTTCAAGGCGTTGTGAGCACCCCGACGGGAGTTTACTTGCCGTAAACGAGCAAGGGGCGCGGAACAACAACACCAAAATGCGAAGTATATGCGTTTTCTACTCTTTAAAGGGCGAATAATATTCGTCCCCTTTCACCACTTCCACTCTGCCCTGCATATAGTCGATAAGTCCCGAAACGAACTCCTCTGCGTAGGCTTTTTTCACCGCGACTGTAAAGGACGCTTTTTCGCCATAATCGCTGGAAAGAAGGGAGCAGGTATGCGTTGAAATGTATTTTTGCACGCTGTCGATACCCGAATAATCTACCGTCAACACCTGTTCTTGACACATTTCCAAAACGCGAATATCCGCGCCGTCAAGATTTTCCGCCGCCGAGGAAGAATAGGCGCGCACAAGTCCGCCCGCGCCGAGCTTAATCCCGCCGAAATAGCGCACAACCGCTACCGCCGTTTCAAACAGCTTTTTGTTTTTGAGCACCTCTAAAATGGGGACACCCGCCGTGCCTTGCGGTTCGCCGTCGTCGGAAAAACGTTGCAAATTCCCGATTTTATCCGCCACAAACGCATAGCAAACGTGGGTTGCAAGCGAGTGCATCGAACGGATTTCCGCAACGAAAGCGCGCGCCTCGTCCTCACTTTCGACGTGCACGGAATAGGTCAAAAATTTCGACCGTTCTATCACTTTTTCGCTTTCGTGACGGCCAAACACCGTCCGTACCGATTTTTCCATCATCGCTCCTCACAAGCTAAGGGTCAAGGGACGTTGTCCCTTGCAGGTGTGGGCAGCGCCCACAAAACCAAGCCCCAACATAAGCAAGCACCGCTTGCGCCAAACAACGCCGTAGGCGTTCCGTGCAACGCAAGTTACCCAACAAAATTCATACGAAAAAGGACGGCATAAACCCGTCCTTTCCGCTTATTTTACCACAATTTTCAAATGTACTTTTTTGCCTTTATGCAAAACGAATTCGGGCGCAGGCACGGGCATATTCGCATCCGTCACCTTCGCATCGTCCACCGACACGCCGCCTTGCTCGATAAGTCTGCGCGCTTCGCCCTTGGACTTCGCTACGCCCGCCGCAACCATTGCGTCCACAACCGTAACAACGCCCGTCACTTCCTTGGTCAAAAGCTCCGCGTCCGCGCCGCCAAACGCCGCTTTGGCTTGGCTTTGCGCGAGGTTTGCCTTTTCTTCGCCGTGCACCTCTTTCGTGAGCTCGTACGCAAGCACTTCCTTGGCTTGGTTGATACGCTCGTCCTTGTGCGCGCAAAGGCTCTCGATTTGTTCGAGGGGCAGGAAGGTCAAAAGCTTCATGCACTTTTCCACGTCCTCGTCCGCGATATTACGCCAATATTGATAGAATTCGTAAGGGGTGGTCTTGTTTTCGTCAAGCCAAACCGCGCCCTTCGCCGTCTTCCCCATTTTCTTGCCGTCCGAGGTCGTCAAAAGGGTGAAGGTCATCGCGTAAGCGGGTTTTTGTTCCTTGACGCGAATGAGGTTTGCGCCCGCCAAAATATTGCTCCATTGATCGTCGCCGCCAAGCTCTAATTGACAGCCGTACTTTCTATACAAAACGAGAAAATCGTAGCCCTGCATCAACATATAGTTGAATTCCAAGAAGGACAAACCGCGTTCCAAACGCTGCTTGAAGCATTCCGCGCGGAGCATGGTATTCACAGAGAAATGCGCACCGATTTCACGCAAGAAATCGATGTAGTTCAAATCCAAAAGCCAATCGCCGTTGTCCACGACAATCGCCGCGTTTTCGCCCTCGAAGTCGATAAAGCGGGACATTTGCTTTTTAAAGCATTCTACGTTGTGGCGAATGGTTTCCTTGGTCATCATCGAACGCATATCCGTTCTGCCCGAGGGGTCGCCGACCATTGCCGTACCGCCGCCAATCAAAATGATGGGCTTGTGCCCTGCTTGTTGCATATGGTGCATCGCAATAAGCTGCATAAAATGCCCTACGTGCAGGGAGTCCGCCGTGGGGTCAAAGCCGATATAAAAAGGCACGCTTTCCTTGCCGAGCTTTTCGTACAATTCTTCCTCGTAAACCGTTTGTTTTACGAACCCGCGAGCGCGGAGCGTATCCATTACGTTTGCCATAAAATCCATCTCCTTTTTTATTGCATAAAAAAATTCTTTATTAATTCCCTATTTTACACGCTTTTTTTGCCATTGTCAAGCATTTGCGCGCATATAAGCACGCAGGCGCGCGGGATTTTCCCGTAAAATATTGAAAAACAGCCATTCGCCGTGCTATAATAAGGGTATGAAATTATCCATTTTACTCAATATCTTCTTTCAAATTTTACACGAGCGCAAGCTCACAGCCGCCGCACTTTGCGAAGAATACGGCTTCTCCGCGCGGACGGCGTACCGCTATATCGACGTGCTTGCACAAACTCTGCCCCTGCAAATCAAGCGCGGACGGAACGGCGGCGTGCGCCTTGCCGACAGCTACAAGCTTCCCACCGGGCTTTTGACGGGCGAAGAATATTCCGCCGCTATCGAAGCCCTCACCGCCGCATACAGCCAAACGGCGGACGAGCGGTATTTAAACGCAAAGCGCAAGCTTTCCGCGCGGAATAAATCGGACAAGCACCGTGCCGCGCTCATGGGCGGCACAAACGAAATTTTCATTTGCGACGGAGAAAACAGCGTCCTTTCGCAAACGCTTATCACCTTGCAGGAATGTATTTTGCAAAGAGTAATCGTCCTTGCCCGTATGCAAACGGAAGATAAAAGCCACGAGGAACGGATAGAGCCGCACGCCCTCGCCTTCGATGGAAAGCATTGGCATTTATACGCCTTTTCCCACGACGAGCGCACCTTCAAAACGCTGTTCATCGCGGACATGGTAGGGGTATTCCGCACGGAAAGCACCTTCCGCAAGCGTCCCTTTAAACCCGCGGACGTGTTGAGAAAAATGTGAAATTAGAAATGCGAAATGAGAAATTATTGTAAATTTTAGAGGACGGAAAACCGTCCTCTTTTTTACGCCGAAAATCCGCCAAAACACGCACAAAAAAGGAATATCCGCGCGCCGCTCCGTCTATAATAATAGTGAACAAACGCAAGGACGGTGTGGGCGAAATGAAGAAAATTTTATTTACGGGCGGGGGTAGCGCGGGGCACGTCGTCCCCAATATCGCGCTCATGGAAGAGCTGTTGTCCGAGGGCAAAACGGACGTGTGCTATATGGGCACGGACGGTATCGAAAAGAATATCGTAGCGGAATGGAAAATCCCCTACTACACAATCCACTGCCCCAAGCTAATCCGCGGCGGCGGTTTTTCCGCTTTTAAGAAAAATTTGCAAATCCCTATCGAGCTACACCGCGCCGTCAAAGAAGCGGAAAAGGGCTTAAAAAAATGCAAGCCCGACCTCGTTTTTTCCAAGGGCGGGTACGTCGCTTTGCCTGTTATTTTTGCGGCGCGGAAATTAAAAATCCCTTGCTACGCGCACGAAAGCGATTTTTCCGCAGGGCTTACCAACCGTCTCACCGCACGCAAATGCAAGGCGGTGTTTACGTCCTTCCCCGAAACGGCAAACGCCCTGCCAAACGGCAAATACAGCGGCGCGCCCTTGCGCCGTTCCCTTTTCCATTATACCCGTGCCGAGGCGAGGAAAGCGCTTGAAATTTCTTTCCGCAGTAAGGTGATTTTGATTTTCGGCGGCGGGAGCGGCAGCTCCGCCATCAACGAGGCGGTACGGAAACACCTCAAAGCCTTGACGGAGCAGTACGTTATTTTACACGTTTGCGGCAAGGGAAACGCCGTCCAAACGAACGTAAAAAATTACCGTCAATTTGAATTCGTCACGGACATGGGTATGCTCTATGCGTGCGCCGACCTTATCGTAGCCCGTTCGGGCGCGGGGACGGTTTTCGAGGTTTTGGCGCTTAAAAAGCCCGCCCTTTTTATCCCGCTTGAAGGGCAAACGCGCGGCGACCAATGGGAAAATGCGGAGTACTTCCGCCGTAAAAGTCTGTGCCGTATTTTACCCCAAAGCGAGGTAGATAAATTGCCAAAGGCTATCGAAAAAGCGCTTGCCGACGAGGATATGCGTAGCAAACTGCAAGAGAGTAATTTTCTTTGCGGAAATGAAAATATTTTGCGCGAGCTCCGCGCCGAGCTAAAAAATTGAGCCACTTCCACGATTACGCGATTTCCCCGTATGAAAAGAATAAAAAACAGCGAAAACGCAAGGCAAGAAAGCGCAAAATCATCGCTGTTTTTTTGGCAATCATCGCCCTTGCCGTCCTCTTGTTCATCCACTTTCAACGCAACGTGACGAGGGTGCTTATTTCGATAAGCGAAGCGACCATGCGCGCTTGCACGACGGTTGCCGTCAACGACGCCGTCTATTATACGCTGTCCGACGAGATACGCTACGAGGACCTCGTCAAGGTTACGCAAAACGAAACGGGCGAAATCATCGCCGTAGCGGCAAATCCGCTCAAAATCAACAAAATTGCACGCGATACCGCCTCTATCTCTCAATCCAATTTGAAGAATTTGAGCTTGAACGGAATTCCCGTCCCCTTGGGTGCGTTGACGGGCATTGAGGCGTTTGCAGGCGTCGGCCCGAATATCAATTTCCGCATAATCCCCGTCAGCAGTGTAACCTGCGGTTTTTCTTCTACGTTCGAGAGCGTAGGGATAAACCAAACCAAACATTCTATTTACTTAAACGTGATTGCGGACATTAGTATCGTCATGCCCTCGCGCACGGAAAATTTCGCCGTCCGCACCGACGTTTTGGTGGGCGAATGGGTTATCGTCGGCAATATCCCCGACGTATATTTGCAATCGGACATATTTGGCAACAAAGCTCCTCTTACGCCGTGATTTACTAATCACGGCGTAATCCGCGTAGCGGTATGTAATCAAGCCAACGGCTGGCATGTAATTTTTAATTTTACCATAATTCAGCATTCAACATTCCGCATTCAGCATTTAAACGAGGGACAGGTCTGCATTCATCGCATACCTGCCCCTCGTATTTGTTAATTTTTCTTGCTTTTAGATTTGAATACCATTGCCATCAAAAACGAGAATATCACCGCCGCGGAAATGCCCGCGCTCGCCGACGATAGCGCGCCCGTGAACGCGCCGAAAAAGCCCTTTTCCGCGCCCTTAATTGCGCCGTTTGCAAGCAGATAGCCAAAGCCCGAGATAGGCACGGTAGCCCCTGCCCCCGCGAAATCGACCAAGTATTGATACAGCCCCAAGCCTTGCAACACCACGCCCGCAAGCATGAACGTAACAAGAATTTTCCCCGCCGTCAAATCGGTGAAATTGATGACGATTTGCGCGATCATACAAATCGCGCCGCCTACAACGAACGCCTTTAAAAATCCCCACAGTAATTGTAAATACGGCTCGTACATGCCCCCTCCATTTTATCAAATATTCTCAATCGCGACGGCGTGCGCTATGCCGGGGATACTTTCCCCTTGCCCGCTTGATACCGTCGAAAGCAGCGCGCCCGTCGCAATAAACAGCACCCGATTTAGCGCGCCCGTCTTTAATTTGTCCATAATATACGAATTGAACACCACTGCACTGCAACCTGCGCCGCTGCCGCCTTGGAATTCGTCCTCGATCACATTATAGATAATTTCGCCGCAATCGACGTGATTATCGGCAATATCTACCCCCTTTTCCCACGTCAAGTCTTTCAAAATTCGACTGCCGAGCGCACCCAAATCCCCCGTTACGATAAGGTCGTAATAATCGGCGCTTCTGCCCGTTTCCGTTAAGTGCGTAAGCAAGGTGTGGGCACAACTCGGACACATTGCCGCGCCCATGTTGTTAACGTCCGTAATACCAAAGTCCACCACCTTCCCAAAGGTCGCCATAGTGATTGCAGGGGCATTGATTTTTTTGCCATTCCCCCCACCCATGTACGAGATGAACGCGCCGCCCGCACCCGTAACCGTCCACTGCGCTTGGGGCGGGCGCGTATTGCCAAGCTCTAACGGATAGCGGTATTGCCGCTCCGCGGACGAGAAATGACTGCCCGTTGCCGCCACAATATTTTTATAATACCCCGCATTGATAAACGCCGCCGCAATCGCCATGCTTTCCGCCATTGTCGAGCACGCGCCATATACGCCCAAGAAAGGAAAATCGTAATCCCGCGCCGTAAACGAGGCGGAAATAATTTGGTTTAACAAATCCCCCGAAACAAGCAAATCGACGTCCTTTTCCGTCCGCCCCGCGTTTTCAATCGCCTTGGAAACGGCGTAGGAAAGCATTTTACACTCCGCTTTTTCGTACGTACTTTCGCCAAACGTATCGTCCGTCAAGCTCTTATCCACGTACTTCCCCACCACGCCCGCGCATTCCTTAGGCCCTGCAATCGTGCCCGTACCGATAATGCGCGGCTTTTTATCAAAAACTACCGTTTGCATACAACGCCCCCTATAAAAATAGATAAATGAGCCCTACTGCCGTCCCCGCAAGCACGCCATAGACGATAATCGGTCCTGCAACGACGAACATTTTTGCCGCCAAACCATACACAAGCCCTTCCGTTTTGAATTCAATCGCGGGCGAAGCCACACTGTTGGCAAAGCCCGTAATCGGCACGATAGAGCCCGCTCCCGCGTTTCTGCCGATGCGATCGTACACGCCAAAGCCCGTGAGGAGCGTGCCGAGGAAAATGAGCGCAATGCTCACCGCCGCCGAAAGCTCGTCACCGTACAGTCCAAACGCCTCTTCAAATATCACGCGGATTGCTTGGCCGATACAGCAAATAAAACCGCCGACGATAAACGCGCGGAAGCAATTTTTAAAATGCTTGGTAGGCGGATCAAACGAATTGACGTAAGCGATATAATTTTTGTTGTAATTTTCCCTATTTTTACCCGTCATTTTGCGTATCCCCCCTATTCATCGCGCACATGGGTGGCTCGTTTACTATTTTTAGCCATAGCTGGGAAGCAGCTTTCCCGCTCGTCGCGCGTCTTTCCGTCCCCGTCGAAAATCTTAATTTTTTCCATACGGACAGTTTGGCAATACCGTCTATTTTTTATACGCTCCGCCACACAAACGGCAAAAATAAAAGACGGAGCGTAGATTGACGCTCCGTCCTAATCGCCTATGTAATTTTATGCGGAAAGATTAGGAATAAAATTCCGATTTGGTGTCGCGCGCAAAGAGCTTAATCAAACTCTTTTCACAACGCTCACGATAGCTTTCCTCGCTTTCCGTATAGCAAATTTCGTAAACCGCTTCCGTCAAGGGCAGTTCTACGCCGTATTTTTCGCCCAAAGCTTTCATCGCCGCGGACGTAGGCACACCCTCGGCAAGCTTTGCAAATTTTTCGCCTTTTACAAGCATTTCGCCATATCTTCTATTGTGCGAAAATTCGCTAAACAACGTCGCCTCGTAATCGCCCAAATGCGCCAAGCCGTAAGCGGAAAACTCGTT
This sequence comes from Clostridia bacterium, assembly GCA_017452305.1. Lineage (GTDB taxonomy): Bacteria > Bacillota > Clostridia > Christensenellales > Borkfalkiaceae > Scatosoma. The sequence goes on from JAFTMQ010000107.1 coordinate 7,857, forward strand.
ACCGCCCATCGCCTTGATAAGACGGGCAACCTCACGCGCGCCACGCGCCATAAGCGCACCCTTCATCGCACCGTAACCGCAGCCGTCCAACACGCCCGCAACAATACCGATAACGTTCTTCGCCGCCGCGCCAAGCTCCGTGCCGATCAAATCCTCACCGTAATAGAAACGAATCAAATCGCTCTTAAACGCGTTGGCGAGCTTGACCTTCAATTCGGGATTTGCGGAATCGATGACCATACAGTTCGGAATCCCCGCCGTAAACGCTTGGATATGCCCCGGGCCTACCCAAACGGCAATTTTCATAGGGTCGATACCGCTTTGTACAAGCACCTCGGAAAGACGGCAACCCGTCGAAACCTCAATGCCTTTCATGCAAAGCACGAAATTCTTTTCCGAAACGTCAAATTCGGTGATGCGCTTCATAAAACCGCGCAAGCCCTGCGAAGAAATGGAAATAATGATGACTTCCGCGTGCTCCACAGCCTCTTTCAAGTCGCAGGTCAAGTGAATACGCTTGTCCAAATCCACGTATTCGTTTTTGCCCGTATCACGCAAAACTTGATAAGAATAATCGTCCTCGGGCCCCCACGAATAAACATTGTGTCCGTGATTGCAAAGATACCACGCGATAAACGAGCCCCAACGCCCACAGCCAAGTACAGATATTTTCATAAAAGGATTCCTCCTGTTTGTTTTTCTTTTTTAAAACGGAATTTTACACGCCAAAGCGCGCCCGTCGAATGTCGATTAGAAACCGCAAGCCCACACAGCCACGCACCACCGTATAAAAACGAATGGCAAGTGGTAAGACTGGGTCAAGGCTCAGCCTTGCTTGTTACATTTTGTTGCGTTCTACGAACGCACGCGCAAGCGTTACGTCGTCCGTGTACTCGATTTCCGAGCCGATAGGAATACCATGCGCCAAACGCGTAACGGTGATATCGAACGGCTTGATAAGCTTAGCGATATACATCGCCGTTGCATCGCCCGAAACGTCGGGGTTCGTCG
>JAFTMQ010000108.1 GCA_017452305.1 Clostridia bacterium
CAGGTATGTCTTTCAAAAAATCTGCGGATTTGAAAATGGACGATTTACGGGCGTTTATCCCTGCACATTCCTCTACTACCGCTACGACGCCCCCGAAAACGATAGCCGAGTTCGAGCAGTGTTTGTTGGATAACGTAGATACTTACACCCTAACCAAACAAGCCGAGGACGGTTTAAACGCTACGGTTACCACCATTCCTTTAAAAACGCCTTACAAGTATATTCTCGTAGAAGATAGCAAAGAGGAAGAATGCGGCGATTATATTTTACACCCCTACAAAAACTACTTTATAGGTAATTTTACGGTAGATGAAAACGGATTTTACGTTTCCGCGCAAAGTTCGGAAGTCTTTTACGTTAAAAACGGTGGCTTGCACTACGATTTGTCCTTTAACGATAAGTTTTCCGTCGTATATAATTTTGAAATCACCGACGAATCGCACGAGCGCGCGCCGCTTATCCGCGCCTATGAAGACAAGCTGCGTTCCCAAGGTACGGATACGCAAGCTTGGATTGACACCTATTGCGGGACGTACGCAAGCGGTGCAGCGGTGGCGTTGATGGACGCTTTCGACCTTGCCTATCTTACTGTGGCAGGCGAAGAAACGGTTGCCGATTACGTTTTTATTTACGGCTATGCACACAACCCTCTCCGTGTTTTATACGACGGAAGCCTTTATTCTCTTTCCGCCGCATACGCGCAAGGTTTTTTAACGGAAGACGATATTTCTCAAATTTTCACAATATACTGTGGGAATTCCGAATATTTACGCCAAGACGGACTAAAACGGCGCACCATTCTTGCCGCCTACGAAGAAAAATATCCCGAACTCGGAAAAGCAAAAATTGAAGTATTCTACGACCGATATAATAACGGCGCGATAGCCGCCCTAATAAGCGCAGAAAACGCCGTTTACGAGGAAGTGATTTGGACGGAAACGGTAGGTGATTACGAATTTTATTATAGCAACAGCAATCGCATTTCCGTTTTATACGAAGGCGAATTTTATACGTTGACGGACGCTTATGCGCAAGGATACATTGACGATTTTGACTTGGCAATGGTATATGTGAGACATCGAAACAGTCATTATTCCCTCTATATATCCAAAGAGTTGAACGATTTTTCCTTTGCGCTTACTTGGAATACTTACGGCATTAGCTCTTACGACAGCCTAACGGGCGAGCTTATTAAAACCGACGACGCGCCCAACCCCGAAGATTTTACGGCGACTTGCTATTTAAGCGAAAAAACGATGCGAGAAATTTATGAATATTTCCGCACTATCAATTTCGACGCTTTCCCCGACGTTTACGAGCCTTGCGAAGGCATAAGCGAGCCGCATATTACCCTTGTTTTAACAGTGCGCTATGGCGAAAAAGTGAAAACGATTACCGCGAACTACGTTTCCTACGACTTTGTCGGCAAGGACGGCTCGGCAACGACCTTCTTAAATACTTGTAAATTCCTGCAAGAAATTTTGGAAGGCACGGACGAGTGGCAAGCCTTCCCCGATTATCCCTATTTGTACGATTAAAATAAACAAAGCCGCGCCTTTGGCGCGGCTTTTCTATACAAAAAACGGAGTGGAAATCCACTCCGTTTTTTCGGCCTTTTTATTGAATTAGTCAAAAATATCGTCGGCAACTTCGTCGCCAATCGTATCGCCATTCCCCGACGAGCCTTTGTTGCCATCGGAATTACAGCTACAAGCGCCCATGCTCACAAAAAGCATCGCGCTCAAAAGTAACGCCAACAAAATTTTAAAAGTCTTTTTCATGATTTACTCCGTTTTGAAAAGCAACCGCCCCTCACGACAAGCAAAGGGCGGCTGTGTTTACAAAGAATTATTCTTCTTTATTTTCTTCAGCGGGAGCTTCTACGGGAGCTTCAACAGGAGCTTCGGTGGGTTCTTCAACCGTTACTTCAACGGGCGCTTCTACAGCAGTCGCAGCAGCAGCTTTCGCGTCCTTTCTTGCTTGCGCTCTTGCCATTCTTGCGTCCTTTCTTGCTTGCGCCTTCATTTCCTTCGTTACGATACGAGCCGCATCGATCTTCGCGCGCATTTCTTGAGGTGTAGGAGGCACGAATGCAGAACCTTCTGCGTTTTCTTCGATAACTTCATAGCCAGCATCTCTTTCCAACAAGGACGCTTCCGTTTCACCGTCGAAGAGGTGAATGTGGTTTGCGTCGAATGCAAGGTCAACGATGTCGTTAAGCGCAACAACGGCACGGCTGGAAATCTTCGCGATCATTTGCGTAGCGTTGTCGATAATGGAAGCTTCCTTGCCTTCGTAGTCAAGTTCGCAGTAGATTTGCGTTTCCGCACCAAGCTTTTCGATAACTTCGATACGCGCCTTAACAACGGTGTCGGGCGAGTTTGCAATGAACATTTGGTCTTGGTGAATATCTTCGGGACGAACGCCGAGCGTTACTTTCTTGTCCGTGTTCAAATATTCGTCAATGTTCTTAATTCTTGCCGCAACTGCCGCGGGCAACAAGATGGAGTTGCCGCCAACGATGTTTACGGACACTCTATCGGGCGAACCAACCAAGGTAGCTTCTTTGAAGAAGTTCATTTGAGGAGTACCGATGAAGCTTGCAACGAAAAGGTTTACGGGATAATCGTACAAGTTTTGAGGGGTATCTACTTGTTGCATGAAACCGTCTTTCATAACAACGATACGCGTACCCATGGTCATAGCTTCGATTTGGTCGTGCGTAACGTAGATGAACGTCGTAGCAAGACGAGCGTGAAGCTTGGAAATTTCCGTTCTCATGGAAGCACGAAGCTTAGCGTCGAGGTTGGACAAAGGTTCGTCCAAAAGGAATACTTTGGGTTCACGAACGATGGTACGGCCAAGTGCAACACGTTGTCTTTGACCACCGGACAAAGCCTTGGGTTTTCTCGAAAGGTAATCGGTGATGCCGAGGATTTCCGCAGCCGCTTTAACCTTTTGGTCGATAACTTCCTTAGGTACTTTACGAAGCTTCAAACCGAACGCCATGTTGTCATAAACGGACATATGGGGATACAAAGCGTAGTTTTGGAATACCATCGCGATATCTCTGTCTTTGGGAACTACGTCGTTTACGAGCTTACCGTCGATGTAAAGTTCGCCGGACGAAATTTCTTCAAGACCTGCAATCATACGAAGGGTGGTGGACTTACCGCAACCGGAAGGGCCTACCAATACGATGAATTCCTTATCTCTAATATCGAGACAGAAATCGAAAACAGCTTGTACACCGGAAGGGTATACTTTGTTGATGCCTTTCAGCAAAAGACCTGACATAATTTTTTCCTCCTAATGGATTAACCATTTTTTTATCAATAACTATTTTACTATATTTTTGTCAAAAATACAATGGGCAAAATAGACAAATTTCCATACAGCGATTGTATATTTTGCACAGTTTTTGTTCAAAAATCAAATTTTTTCACAAATAAGCTTGACGCCGTATTGCGCCGCGAAATTTACCCCGCCCGTCAAAGAACGGAAAACGGCGCAGATACAAGCAAGACAAGGCGCGCGGGGAAAGCCCGAGGGCGCGTGCCTGATTTACGCTTACTTGTCGGAGCCACGGAGAAGGGTTGTAGATTTGCGCCGCCCGTCCAAACTGTAAAAACGGCGAAGAAGGGTTGCAGATTCGCGCAAAACACGCGGTTCTGCCCGACAGGAGCGTACTAAAACGTACGTGACCTAGGCAAAACGTAAGCTTGACAAAGTATTGCGCCGCGAAATTCACCCCGCCCGTCAAAGAACGGAAAACGGCGCAGATACAAGCAGTTCAAGACGCCGTGAGTACGCCGCATGGAGCGTGCCTGATTTACGCTTACTTGTCAGAGCCACGGAGAAGGGTTGTAGATTTGAGCCGCCCGTCCAAACTGTAA
>JAFTMQ010000109.1 GCA_017452305.1 Clostridia bacterium
CCGCGTCCGCCTTCAATTTTGCAAGCGTCATTGCGGAAATTTCTTGAGGGGAATAGCCCTTGCCGGCGATATCTACTTTATAATCCGAACCCATGTGACGTTTAATGGAAATAATCGTCTTATCGGGGTTAGCAACCGCTTGACGTTTAGCCGCTTGACCAACCACACGCGAACCGTCTTTTTGGAAAGAAACAACGGACGGGGTCGTTCTCGAACCTTCTGCGTTTGCGATAACGACGGGCTCGCCGCCTTCCATAACCGCCACGCACGAGTTTGTCGTACCAAGGTCAATACCAATTACTTTTCCTGCCATAATTTTTACTCCTTTTTTGCCGAAATATCGGCGCTCATTTTTATTTACAATTATATGTAACCGCCCCAAAACGACCTTAAACACAAAAACAAAAATTTTTTGCACGGAATATTGTTTTCGCGCACAAAAAAACAGCCCTCGCCAAATCGGCAAAGGCTGTATATTTTTTATATTAGACAAAAGCAAACATTAGGAACGTAGTCACTTGCGTTATAATCGATAAGACAAAGCAAATAATGCTCATCATTTTTAACAATTTATCAGCTCTCTTTAATCCTAAAACAAACGTGGCAATCCCAAACCCCAACGCCAATAGCCCATCAACAAACGCTATCACCGTCCAAGCACTATTCGTGTATAATTCTACATAGTAATCCGTAATATAGATATCCATCGCCGCCACTGCAAGTATATCGCTAGTTAATGCAGCAAAAATAAATCCGATTGTTATTATCAAAAATACTCTTACTAATAATTGCTTTTTATCTTTATCCTCGTTTTCATTTTGCACAACCGTCGCAGGTTTCGTTTCCGAGGTTTCCTCATTCGCCAAACAACCACACTTTGGACATACATACGCATTATCGCTTAATTCGTTTCCACAATTTTTACAAAACATAGTTATCAATACTCCTTTGTATATCTAATGTATACATTATATAATGTAAAAATCTATTTGTCAAGCATTTTTTGAAATATAATGTATATATTATCTAATGTAGAGGTTATATAAAATGAAATTGCGCGTGTTGGAAATCTTGAAAGAAAAGGGAAAAAGCAAGTATTGGCTGTATATTCAACTTGGGTTAAGCTATCAAAACTTTAACAAGCTTGTCAATAATCAAACAAACGGCATTAAGTTTGAAAATTTAAAGGCACTTTGCGATATTTTAGAGTGCACCCCCAACGATTTGTTTGAGGAATATCACGGCTAATAATTTATTGTATCTAAAAAAGCTTGGCAACCGCCAAGCTTTTTTTGTTATAACAATTCCTTTTTCTTATAAACGCTGTCTTCGGGGGTGATGGCACGGATTACTCGGCAAGGGTTGCCCGCCGCAAATACGTTTGCAGGAATATCTTTCGTCACCACGCTTCCCGCGCCGATGACGGAATTTTCCCCTATCGTTACGCCGCCGCAAACGGTAACGCCCGAGGCAAGCCACACCCCGCTTTTTATCACGACGGGCTTGGCATATTCGATATCGTACATTGTTCCATCCGCTTTTTGGCGCATTTTCCGCTCCTCAATAAGTAAGGGATGGATAGGCGGCACAAGTTGGCAATTCGGGCCGATAAATACGTCGTCTCCCAAGGTTACGGGCGCGCAGTCGAGCACGGTGAAATTGAAATTTGCATAGCAATTCTTGCCCGTGAAAAAGTTTACGCCGTAATCGAATTGCAACGGACCTTGCAAATACGTACCCTCGCCCAAATGAGGACAAAGCGCCTTTAAAATTGCCGCGCGTTTTTCTTCCTCGTCCTCGTAGGTATCGTTGTAATCCTTGGAAAGCTTGTGCGCCTTGCAACGAAGTTTTGCCAATTCTTTGTCCGACGGATCGTACAATTTCCCCGCCGACATTGTTTCAAATTCCGTCATGATGTTGTCCTTTTTGATAGTGTTTATTTTCTACGCCGCCCATCCAAGCAGGGTAAAACGGAGCAAGATGCAAGCAAGACAAGGCGCTGTGAGTACCCCGACGGGAGCGTACAAGTAGTACGTGACCTAGGGGCACGGAACAGCAACGCTGTATTGAGCCGCATATTCTTCGTTTTACGGACGTAAACCGCTGCCGCCTTGCAACGTAATCGTCTCCCCCGTCACGTAGGACGCCAAGTCGGAGCAAAGGAATACGCACATACCGCCAACGTCTTGTTCGGGGTCGGCAAATCTGCCCATAGGCACGCCCTTAATCGTCTGCTCGTAACGGTCGGGATATTCTTCTTTAAATTTTTGCAAGCCTTCCGTCATCGCCAAGGGGCAAATCACGTTCACGCGCACACCGTAGGGCGCCCATTCCGTCGCCGCTACGCGCGACAAACCGCGGATACCCTCTTTCGCCGCCGCATAGGACGATTGCGCGATACGCCCGAACAAGCCTGCGCCGCTTGCAAAATTCACCACCGCGCCCTTGCTTTCTTTGAGGTACGGGAAGGCTTTTTGCATATAGAAGAAGGTCGCGTAAATGCCCGAATGGATTGCAAGGTCTAAATCCTCTTTCGTGTGGTCAATAAGCATTTTACCCGAAGCGGAAGCCTGCGCGTTGTTCACCACCGCGTCAATGCGCCCGAAACGCTCCACCGTCTTGTCAATAAC
>JAFTMQ010000110.1 GCA_017452305.1 Clostridia bacterium
GAAGAGGAACGCCGCTTAATGTACGTAGCCATTACGCGCGCCAAGGAGCGTTTGTATATGACGCGATCCAAGAGCCGTTACCTCTATGGTAGGCGAGAGCCGACCATGCGTTCCCGCTTCTTGAAAGAGCTTTCCGCCGAGGTGGAAATGCCCCAAGAGATGCGCAGACCGAGCTACGGTTACAGCGATTGGGACGACCCCGAATCTTACGGAAATTCCGCATACGGCGGGGGCAGGTACGCGATGAACGATGATTATAGCGGTCGGCGTACAAGCTTTGGCGGCGGATATAGCGGCTCGTCCTACGGCGGCAATTACGGCGGCTCGGCATATCAAAATTCCGCGCCGAAACGCTCGACGTGGAATGGGAACACCTACGGCGGCGGGGGGTATGGCTCGGCAAGCGGTGCAACCTACGGCAGCCGACCTACAAAGCCCTCGACCTCGTCTTACGGCGGTATGACCTACGGTGGTACGAGCAAGCTTGGCAAACCCGCACCGACGGGGAATAAGGATTTATCCGCATTCAAAATCGGCGTGCGCGTAGAGCATACCAAATTCGGTATGGGTACGATTGTCGGCATGCGCGGCGCAGGCAGTAACATGATTGTGGACGTAGCCTTTGAGGGTGGCTTGGGGATTAAGCAGTTGTCCGCTTCGCTTGCCCCTTTGACGATAAAAAACGTATAAGGGCGCATCTTCATCACAAAAACGGAACCTGCCCTAAGTCACGTACTTACTTGTACGCTCCTGTCGGGCAGAACCGCGTGTTTTGCGCGAATCTGCAACCCTTCTCCGTCTTTTATCCTATCTTGACGGGCGATAAAAATTTGTCCGCAATTCGTTGTGGCTATAAATGATAAAACTTATAAGAAATCACCAACCCATACAATATTGTAAACTTATAAAGGAACGGACGGCAAGCGGTAAGATTGTGTCAAACTTCAAGTTTGCAATAACGCAACGCATAGCGTTGCAATTCACGACGGCTTGCCGTCAATTCACGATTTGCGCAAGCAAATCAATTCATTGCAACTAAAAGGAGCAAAAACTATGTCTCGACAAAGAGAACTTGTCAACATACTCAATAAATGGGCGCACGAATATTACGTGCTCGACAATCCCACCGTGTCCGACAAGGAATACGACGCCTTGTACGACGAGCTTCGCGCGTTGGAAGCGGCAAGCGGCGAGGTTTATCCCGACAGCCCGACGCGTAGAGTGGGCGGCGAGCCTATCAAGGGCTTTGAAAAGCACACACATATCGAGCGGCTTTTTAGCCTTGACAAATCGGTGACGGAAGAGGAGCTTTCCGCGTTCGTTACCCGCGTCGAAAAATTCGCGCAAAAGCCCGTGGACTACACGGTGGAATACAAATTCGATGGGCTTACCGTTTGTCTCACCTACGATAAGGGGCAGTTCGTCCGCGCGACCACGCGCGGCAACGGAACGGTGGGCGAGGACGTCACTGCGCAGGTGCTTACAATCAAGTCTTTTCCGCTCGTCATCTCGTACATGGGTACCTTGGAAGTGCGTGGTGAGGCGGTAATTCGTCTGTCCGTTTTGGAAAAATATAACGCGACGGCGGCGGAGCCTTTGAAGAATGCGCGCAACGCCGCGGCAGGGGCAATCCGCAATCTTGACCCGAAGGTTACGCAGCTTAGAAAACCCGACATTTATTTCTACGACGTCAATTATATGTCGGACGGCGCGCCCCTTTCGCAAACGGAAGCGCACGATTTCCTCGTCAAAGAGGGCTTTAAGGTATATCCTTATTTCGCCGTGTGCAAAAGCCGCGACGAGGTACTTTCCGCCATTTCCCATATCGAAAAAGAACGTAAAATTATCGACGTTTTGACGGACGGCGCGGTGATTAAGGTCAACGACCAAGCCCTGCGCGACGAAATGGGCTTTACCGACAAATTCCCGCGTTGGGCGATGGCGTATAAGTTCGAGGCGGAGGAGGTTACCACTCTCTTAAAAGACGTAATTTGGCAGGTGGGCAGAACGGGCAAATTAACCCCGCTTGCGTTGCTCGACCCCGTCGATTTGGGCGGCGTTACCGTATCGCGCGCCACCTTAAACAATTACGGCGACATTCAGCGCAAGGACACGAAAATCGGCTCGCGTGTGCTTGTCCGCCGTTCCAACGAGGTCATTCCCGAAATTTTGGGCACGACGGAGCATTATGCTACGAGCCGCGAGATTGAAAAGCCGACCATTTGTCCTGCTTGCGGTTCGTCCGTGACGGAAATCGGCGCGCACCTTTTCTGCCCCAACAAAAACTGTGTGCCGAGGGTGGTGGCGACGCTCGACCATTACGCAAGTAAAAACGCGATGAATATCGACGGATTTTCCGAGAGCACGGCGGAGCAGCTTGTCAAAACGGGCAAGGTGGCAAAGCCGTCCGATTTGTATCGCTTGACGGAAGAAGACCTTGCAAAATTAGAGGGCTTTAAGGACAAAAAAATTGGTAATTTATTGACCGCAATCGAGAAAAGCAAAACCCCGACCTTGGACGCGTTTATCTACGCAATCGGCGTGGAAGGGGTAGGCAGGGTCGCGGCGAAAGACCTTGCGGCACGTTTTAAGAGTATGGAAAATTTGCAAAACGCGACGGCGGCGGAGCTTGTGGAAATGGAAAATATCGGCGATATTACGGCGAATGCCATCGAGGCGTATTTCCGTGACGAAAGCAACCTTTTAGAGCTTGCCGCATTGCAGGAAGTTGGCGTTGCGCCCACTTGGTCGGACGAAAAAACGGAAGGGATTTTCTCGGGTGAATCCGTCGTGTTGACGGGTACGCTTGCAAGCTTTAAACGGAGCGAAGCGCAAAAGCTTATCGAAGCGCGCGGCGGCGTGTGTCAAAGCTCGGTTACGGCAAAAACTACCCTTGTTTTGGCAGGGGAAGAGGCAGGCAGTAAGCTTGCCAAGGCGCAAAAGCTCGGCATTAAAATCATAACCGAAGAAGAGTTCAAAAAAATGCTCGAAGAGTGAAAAGTAAAACCTTTTCAAGTGAATGGATTTGCTTTGCAAATCGTGAATTGGCGGCTGTGCCGGCGTTACGGTAAAATTTATAGCCACAATTTCGCATTCAATATTAAAAAAAAGCCGCGGCGATTATTCGTCCGCGGCTTTTTGTATGTAGATTTATTTTAATTCGTGTCCACAATGGGGGCATTCATTAGTCCCTTCTTCAACAACGAAGTTGGAGCAATTGGGACATTGTTTTTTTGAAGAGAGCCCGAGCTTTTTACGGCACTCGTTTAGCGATTTTTGTAAGCTGGAAATGCTCTCCTTGTTTGCATCTACGTCTTTACGCATTCCGTAAAGGCCAAAAAACAGAATACAGTTTAAAATGGCGGTTATTAAAGAAACAAAGGAAGCAGGGTTGGGTGACATGAAAGCAAATATTGCCATAACAATCGCCGCAATTAGGTTAATGACACCAAAAATTAAAAAAATCATAAAACACCTACCATAAAAACTTAAAATTGCGAGAATACTCGCTTCTATAAAAAGGATAGCACTTTTCAACCGCCTTGTCAAGAGCTTGCATTAAAAATCATCGCCGCAATTCCGCGTTCAACTTTCCGCATTCAACATTTACAAAAAAGCCGCTTGGGCGGCTTTTTTTATGCACTTTGCCCGAAAAATCCCTTTCCTTTTATAATAAATTATAAAAATTTGGCAAAAATATGAAAAAAGGTGGCAGTTGGGGCTTGACAAATTTTCGTTGTGTGCTATAATGGTATAACTGATATTTTGGGCAAAAGAGGAAAAAGCGTTATGTTAAGTATGACGGGTTATGGCAAAGGGGAATATATCGAAGGGGGCTTGGAGCTCACCGTCGAAATCAAAACGGTAAACAACCGTTATTTGGACGTGTCCGTAAAATCGCCCCGCATTTTTGCGGCGTATGAGGACGTGATCCGCACCACCGTCCGCAAAAAACTGACGAGAGGGCACGCCGACGTGTTCGTTTCCCTCAAAGACAAGCGCGAAAGACCTACCGCGCTTTCCGTCGATTTGGCGCTTGCCAAGGCGTATATTTCCGCGGCGCAAGCCTTGAAGGCGGAAAATCCCGAGCTGCCCGACGATATCACCCTTTCTTCCGTGCTCCGTTATCCCGACGTATTAAAGCAAGAGGATACGCCCACCTTGGACGAGGAATTGACGAAGGCTTTGGACGTGGCGTTGAACGCCGCGCTTGACAAGCTTAACGAAATGCGTGCGGTGGAAGGGCAAAAGCTCAAAGAAGATATGCTTTCGCGCGTGGCGACGATTGAAAATTTGGTGGCGGAAATTTCCGCTCGCGCTCCGCAAATCGCGCAGGAATACCGCGAAAAGCTGACGGCGCGCGTCAAGGAATATTTGGACGGCGCGCAAATAGACGAAAGCCGCCTGCTCACCGAGGTTGCCGTATTTACGGACAAGAGCAACATCGACGAGGAACTTACTCGTCTTCGCAGCCATATCGAGCAATTCCGTTCGATTGCGGAAGAGGGGATTGTGGGCAGAAAGCTCGACTTTTTGGTGCAGGAATTTAACCGCGAGGCGAACACGAC
>JAFTMQ010000111.1 GCA_017452305.1 Clostridia bacterium
AGAAACCGATATGTACGGGGCCGATATGGAATTTCATAAGTGAAAGGGAAATCGTCGCGAACAAGAATGCAACCGACACCGCCATACGCTTAGAACGGGAATGGAAGAAGCGTTCGCACAAGCTAAACAAGAAGCCGAACATCGCGCCGACGCCGAGGGAAAGGACGATTTCAAGTAAGGGTTCGACGACGATAGAAAGCACGTTTACGTCGCCCGTGCCGATGCCTTTCGCCACGCCGAAGGATACGGCAAAGAGGATAAGACCTACCGCGTCGTCCAAAGCAACGACGGGGAGCAAGATATCCGTCAAAGGACCTTTCGCTTTGTATTGCTTAACGACCATAAGCGTAGCCGCGGGTGCAGTTGCCGCTGCGATAGCGCCGAGGATAATCGCCGCTTCCAAGGACAAATATTGGGGCATTGCGAAATGCAAAGCAATCAAAGCAACGTCTACCAAAATCGTTGTGACTACCGCCTGCAAAATACCGACGATGGTCGCTTGCTTACCGATTTTTTTGAGTTGGGAAAGACGGAATTCGTTGCCGATAGAAAAGGCGATAAAGCCAAGTGCCGCTTCCTTTAAAATGCCAAAGCTTTCAAGATATTTGCTCGTAAAGCCGCCGTTTCCGTTGGATATGCTCGTGAAGCCGAGCCCGTCCACACCGATAAGCGCGCTCAGTTGTCCAAGTGCGTAAGGGCCGATTACGATACCTGCCACCAAATATGCAGTTACCGCAGGCAGTTTTAAAAGTTTTGCAAGACGGGAAAAGAGTAACCCCGCAAGCAAGGCGATTGCCAAACAAAGCAAAGTATTCGCCATAAAAAACCTCCATTTTTGTTAAATTCGACAACATTATACTACTATCGCGCGCGAAAAGCAAACAAAGCAACCCCTAAAAACAAATTTTTTCTAAAAAAATAAATTATAGAAATTTTTGACAAGGTAGGCACAGCCGTTGACAATTTTCCGCGACTATATTATAATATAAAACAATCAAAAAACCGTTTTAGCTAAAATGGAAGGAGCTTAACGCATTATGTATCAAATCGTAACAAAACAAGCTTTAAATCCCACGGTGACGAAAATGGAAATTCTCGCGCCGTTCGTGGCAAAAAAGGCGTTGCCCGGTCAGTTTATTATTTTGCGCGTAACCGACGACGGAGAGCGTATTCCGCTCACGATTGCCGATTATGACAGAGAAAGGGGGACGGTAACCATCATCTTCCAAATTGTCGGCGGCACGACCGAGCTTCTCAACCACAAAAACGCGGGCGATTTTCTCCCCGATTTTGTTGGACCTTTGGGTAAACCCACCCACACGGCGGGCTTGAAAAAGGTGTGCGTGGTCGGCGGCGGCGTGGGTTGCGCGATTGCGTTGCCCGTAGCCAAGGCTTTGCACGCGCAAGGTGCGGAGGTTACGTCGATTATCGGGTTTAGAAACAAAGACCTCGTCATTTTAGAAGAGGAATTTAAGGCTTGCTCGGATAATTTTTATATGATGACGGACGACGGCTCTCACGGCCGACAAGGCAACGTTTGCGTGCCCTTGAAAGAGCTTTTGGAGCGCGGGGAACGCTTTGACGAGGTCATCACGATCGGCCCGCTGATTATGATGAAATTTGTTTGCGCGACGACCAAGGAATACGGCGTAAAAACGATTGCGAGCATGAACCCTATTATGATCGACGGTACGGGCATGTGCGGCGGCTGTCGTTTGACGGTGGGCGGAAAGATGAAATTCGCTTGCGTAGATGGCCCCGAATTTGACGGACATGAAATCGACTTCGACGAGGCGATGAGCCGTTCGCGCGCGTACACCGATTTTGAAACGCGCGAAAGAGAGGCGGCTTGCAACCTCTTTAAAAAGGAGGTGGAATAATGCCCCCGAAATTTAATATGAACCCCTTAAAAAATCCTATGCCGGCGCAAGATCCTGAGATCCGTAACGGAAACTTTGACGAGGTCGCGCTCGGTTACACGGCGGAAATGGCAATCGACGAGGCAAAGCGCTGTATCGGCTGTAAAAATAGACCTTGCGTAGCCGCCTGTCCCGTCAATATCAAAATCCCCGAATTTATCGCAAAGGTAGCGGAAGGCGATTTCGAGGCGGCGTATCAAATCATCGCCGAGGATTCTTCCTTGCCCGCCGTTTGCGGTAGAGTTTGTCCGCAGGAAACGCAGTGCGAGGGCAAATGTACGCGCGGTATTAAAGCGGGGTGCGAATCGGTTGCAATCGGCCGTTTGGAACGCTTTGTTGCCGATTGGCATAACGCAAAAAATGACGTTCAACGCGTACCTGCCCCCCTCAATGGGCATAAAGTAGCCGTTGTCGGCAGTGGGCCTGCGGGCTTGACCTGTGCGGGCGATTTGGCAAAGCTCGGGTATGAAGTTACCGTGTTCGAGGCATTCCACGTTGCAGGCGGCGTGCTTGTGTATGGTATCCCCGAATTCCGTTTGCCAAAAGCGATTGTACAGCGCGAGGTGGACAATTTAAAGGCGCTTGGCGTAAAGATAGAAACGAACATGGTCATCGGCCGCGTCATTACGATTGAGGAATTGAAATCGGAATACGGCTTCGAGGCGGTATTTATCGGCACGGGCGCGGGCTTGCCCAAGTTTATGGGTATCCCCGGCGAAGCGCTCAAAGGGGTGTATTCCGCAAACGAATTTTTAACCCGTTCCAACCTTATGAAAGCGTACCAAGCAAACAGCCATACCCCCATTCAGCACGGCAAAT
>JAFTMQ010000112.1 GCA_017452305.1 Clostridia bacterium
AAATTGTGTGCCCAAGCGCGCGATCCGCCGCCAATATAGGCGATTTTTACGTTTTTTACGTCCTTTAAATTTGACATGATTTTTACCCCCGTTTAGGTATAAATTTCGTTAATTAATAGCTCTATAAAACAAGCCGACCAGTTGTAATCGGTGATAGCATGTATGTGTTCACGGTAGTCCGGCACCTCAGGTTGCGGTCCTTTTCTACTCAAATAGAAGGGACAAATCTCATCGTCCGCGTCGTAAAATTCAAAGATGCACCCCGTCTTTTTATACCATTTCCATACGGCGTTTAACGTCCTTTCCCGCAGCTCGTTTGCAAGCTCAATATAGCCGTATTTACGCAAGCCGAGAATAAGGAAATAGTTGATATTCAACCACGAACAGCCACGCCACATATCCTTTTCGTAATACGAGCTGTCCTTGGGCATAGTAGGCACGGGCAATGCCGTCCAAAAACGTTTTTCGTCCAACAGCACCTTGACCATTCTATCCGCTTGTTCCTGCGAGCAAAGCCCCGCAAACATCGGCAAGAATGAGGCAGGCGTAGCCACACCCGTCAACTTTCCGTCGAACGTTCTATCATAGTACAAGCCGTCCTCTTCGCGCCACAAAAGCGCGTTGATTTTTTCCTTCACGCCCTCGTAAACGCCTTTGAAATACGCCGCGTTTTGGCTGTCCCCAAGCGCCTCGTAGATAAGGGCGAGATACTTTGCGTCGTTGCAAAGATATGTAGAAAAATCCACCGCGTCCATATCCATTGCAAAATCGAAACGGGGGGAATTGTCCAAGCCAGACTCACCGCACTTACATTCCGTATAGTTAGGTTCGGTAAACCATTCCAACAAGCCGTTGCCGTTCTTATCGCGGTTTTTCATTGTCCAGCGCAGGAATTTTGCAATCCCCGACACGACTTCTTTTAAGAATGCCTTATCGCCGTCCTTTTGGTAGATAGTCCACGCGCCCCAAGCCAACACCTGCGGTTGGGTTACGTTGGAAAATCCGCCGTAAGGGCCCATCATGTGCGAGAGGAAGCCGTCTTCCTCTTGTGTGGAAAGCACGGAACGGATGCAGTCCTTTGCCATATCCAAATCGTACTGCGTAAACGCCATAGCGTGGAAAACGGAATCCCAAATCCACATAAAGCGGTGGGGTACTCTATCGGGCGTTGTCCAACGGCAGAGAATTTCCCCTTCCGCCGAATAAATATTTTCCTTGTTGACCGAAAGGCACTTATAATATAACTGCTCGTATCTTTCGTCCTTGCATTTCGGCAGTTTTTCAAAATACGAGATTCTTTTCGATTTTAAATTGTCAAGCTCTTCTTGCGACAAAACTTTCGTGTTGCGTACTCTATAAGAAAAGGTGAAATAGTACGCGCCCGCTCTTTCTTCCGTCGTCAAAAAGAAATAGGCGAAATTCGTGCGGATTTTTGCCGTATTCCCCTCTTGCAAGGGACGATTATCCCCTTCCGATAAAAATAAGGGCTTAACGGGCGATTTTCCGACGATTGTGTTTTTGTCGAGAAAGGCTATGAAAAAGTCTTCCCCGTCCAAAATATCCCCCGTTACGGCGTTAAAAACCGCCTTTTCGCCGACGGGTATTTTTAAAGTAACCGTTTTATCAAAATGAAAGCGTAACGTAATGGGCTCGCCCATCATCATCGCAACGAAATCATCGTCGCGAGAGGTCTCCCCGTCGTATCCGCTAAAACAAAATAATTGACCATAGCCATACTGATTATGTAAATGCATATTCCTGACCTTACATTGCTAATTTTAAGAGTTGCCCCTTTGTAAATAGTATAACAAACTTCTCTTTGCCTTGCAACCCTTTTTTATAACTTTTTCTCTATCTCCCCGATGAATGCGTATTTAATCAATAGGGGGCTGAGCAAACAGCCCCCTACCGCTACTTATTTAGTTGTTGTTTACCATGCGCAAGGCATAATGTAAACTGCTTGACCTGCCGCCAACGATACGGTGTAGGTGTTACCCGTTTGCAACGTTCTATTGCCGCTTTGATCATAAACGTAGAACTGCGATACACTGCTGTCGAGCGTAACCGTGATAGACTGCGTGCCGACGTAGTACGGATCAATAGTGTTCATAACCATATACATATAGTTATAGTTATCTTCATCATACAATTCCGTTACAAGCGTGTATTCAAGGCTTGTCGTAACGCTGCTTACAAATCTAAACGAAGCCGCCGCAGTCAAGGAAGAGCTCCAAGAAATGTGCTCGTTGTTCAAATTGCTGTCGTTGTTCGAGCCGAAGACTTGGCTTGCGTTGTAATCGAAGTTCATAACCGTAGGCGCAAACTTGTCGTTGTCGTCCATAATCGCCTGCATGATATCGTACAAATCCGTAGGCGTGCCGTCGCGGTTGACAAACGAACCGCCGTCCACGAAGTATTCACCCGAAGAAGTACTTGCACGCTTCGTCCAATAGGTGAAGTAGTTGATTTGCTTCACGCCGAAGCCCATCAAATAGTTGTTGAGCCAACGCGCGTCGTTTTCCGTGACTTGACGGATATGCACTGCGCCGCTCGAGCCACCGTTCTTCATCACGCACGATTGCGAAACCACCTTTACGTCCAAGCCGCGTTCCTTTGCAATTTCCGCAATAAGTTGGATATTGCGGAGAGACGTAACGTCAACGTAAGGGCTCTCCACTGTGGAGAAGTCACTCCAACTCCACTGCTTGGTCGACTTGAAGGGATAATCGTCATACTGGATATAATCCGTACCCATCGTATCAAGGAAGGACTCTACGTAAGATTTATACGCCGTTTCAATCTCCCCATTAGTTGCAGAGGATTTGTCCCCAAGTCCGGGGTAACGATATTGAATCGTACCGAAGCTATTTTCCATAGGAAGCAGGTTGTACTGCACGTAGCACTTGGGCATAACGCGCTTGATAGACTTATAAATTTCGCCGTAGCAATATGCGTTATGGTAAGAAGGTTCGTCCGAAAGCATTACGCCGTAGAACGCGGGATGGTTCATATACGGTTCAAGTTGCTGATGTACAAACTTATCCAACGCGTCTCTATTTGCAAAACGCGTAGCATCCGCAGTGATGCCCAAAGAGCTCAAATACCCAAGGTATTTTGCCGCTTCGCCCGTGGTTGCGCTTGCGTCCGTGCCGATAATCCAAGGCTTGTAGGTGGAATCGCTTGCTGCTGCGCCACTGCTCGTTACCTTAATCGGTGCGGAAAGAATTTGCAAATGCCAATCGGTGAGGATAACCTTCAAGCCTGCCGCTTGGGCATTATCCATATACGTCTTTGCATCAGAAGCATTCCAAGAAGTACTGTTGCCGTCCGTACTAATCATATCTTGTGCAAGCACAATGTTGAACCCTGCATTCTTATACGTCGTATAAGCGTTTGCGTCCAATCTATAATCGGTGGGGTTGGTGACTTTGTTTGTTCCGTCAAGCGTCCACTGACCGTCAGACAAGCTCGAATATGCGTATCTATCGAGGGTAACTGCCGCTTCGTCCGAATAGTCCACGTCTTTTATGCCGTATTTTTCTTTCAACGCAGCCTTTGTGGTGTTTTCTTCCACGCCGAATACTTTATCAAGCACCGTCTCTTTACCAAATTGACCATAAAGTATAATGCTGCCTTCACTCCAAACCCTATCAGTAACGGTATCAGAGTATTCGCAAACCGCTTCACCCGTTACCATATTCACAACGTAAATTTGTACTCTGGGATTTCCACCGTCACTCGCTACGCCAATAATCGCCCTATACGTATCGGTTACACTTGTAAGACTGTATAAACCGATAGTAGAATCACTAGCTAAAGTTTTTCTATATTGAGAGCCATCGGAAGGATCACTATTATACGCATAAGAAATTTTATGAGGAGCATACAACGTCGTTCTTTTCGACATTGAAGAGCTTGCAACATCACCATTTTTACTTCTCATACCATTAGAGATAATAAAACCCGTATCTTCTGGATCATCTATATTCAAATTAAAGATAGAGTTTGTAATCTTTCCGCTAAGCAACGAAACAAACGGGAAGTTGTCGCCCGTGAAATCGAATACCACGAAGTCGCCCAAGCCGTAGCTACCCTCAAATGCGATATAGGACATATCTTCCGTGTGTTCATCCGTATAATACGAACCGCTTACGTTAGGCACAGTGGTACTACCAGCCGTGTGCGTACTTGCATTAAGCGTCAATTTGTCGCCGTCCCATGCACCGTTGTAAACAATCGTCGAAGGCGCATATTTTGCAAGTACGTCTTCGAATACCGCATCTTCTTCGATAGGATAGAGCGCATCTACCACCGTTTCTCTTGCGAAATGGCCGTATAATACGATGTCCCCTTCCCAATCTGCCTTTGCAATATTCTTATCCAAATTATAGTCCACGTATGCTTGACCTGTCGTCAAATCCATTACGTACATACGCAAGTTCATTTCACTGCCGTTTTCTACCCAACCGACAATCATTCTATAAGGAACGTTACCAGCCGCTTGCACGGTAGGCATCGTGATCGGCGAAGGATTGTCTTTCGAGCCTTCGCTTGTCCGAATCTG
>JAFTMQ010000113.1 GCA_017452305.1 Clostridia bacterium
AAGAGCATGATGCCTTACAAGAAATAAGACGGAGGAATAAAAGAGTATGCGTATTAAGAGAGCAGTTAACGCGGTTAAGAAGCGTAGAAAGATTTTTAAACTTTCCAAAGGTTACTACGGCAGCAAGAGCCGTTCCTATAGAATCGCTCGTGAAGCGGTTATGAAGTCCTTGAACTATGCGTTCATCGGCAGAAGAAGAAGAAAGAGAGATTTCCGTCGTCTTTGGATTGCAAGAATCAATGCAGCGGCAAGAATCAACGGTCTTTCCTACAGCAAGCTTATGCACGGCCTTAAAGTTGCAGGTATCAACCTCAACAGAAAGGTACTTGCAGACCTTGCAGTAAACGACGCAGTAGCATTCACGGCACTCGTTGAAAAAGCGAAAGCAGCGCTTTAATCGAATAAGAAAAGCCTTTTCGCAGTAAAAGGCTTTTTTCACTATTATACGGAAATGATTTTAACGTCCAAAAACAACCCACTCGTCAAAGAAACGGCGGCTTTAAAGGATAAAAAGGCACGTAAAGAATGCGGTCTTTTCCTCGTCGAAGGCTATAAAATGGCGCTCGAATGCCAAAAGAGCAGGCTGGAAATCGAGCGTGTTTTCGTGGCGGAAAGCTACCGCGGCGAATTGCCCGCGTGCAGTGCAGAGCCCGTATGCGTATCCGACGACGTTTTCCGTTTCCTTTCCGACGAAAAATCGCCGCAGGGCGTATTGTGCAGGGTGCGTATCCCCGACGTCGCTTTATGCGCGCCGCAGGGCAAGTGCCTTTTATTAGACGGCGTGGCAGACCCCGGCAACGTCGGCACGATACTTCGTACCGCAAACGCCGCGGGCTACGAGGAAGTGTATTTGACGCAGGAATGCGCCGATCCTTTCTCACCCAAGTGCGTCCGCGCGAGTATGAGCGGTGTGTTTTTCACCAAAATCTACCGTGGCGAGCGTGCGGAGATTTTGTCTATTTTAGGCGATATTCCCGTCCTCATCGCGGACATGGGTGGGGCAAACGTGTTTAATTACACGCCACCCAAGCGTTTTGCTTTGGTGATCGGCAACGAGGCAAACGGCGTTTCGGACGAGGTGCGCGCCCGCGCGACGCATACGGTAAAAATCCCTATGCGCGACACGCAGGAAAGCTTAAACGCGGCAATTTCCGCAGGGATAATTATGTACGTTCTGCAAAAGGACGAGTTTAACGAATAAGATTAAGGAGTAATAAGTAGTATGTCAGGACATAGCAAATGGCACAATATACAGGCAAAAAAGGGTAAGGCAGACGCGGCGAAGGGCAGAATTTTCACCAAGCTCGGCAGAGAAATCGCGGTAGCGGCAAAAAGCAACCCCAACCCCGACACCAACAGCAAGCTTGCGGATATCATCGCAAAAGCAAAAGCGGCAAATATGCCCAACGACAACATTCAACGTAGCATCAAAAAAGCGTCGGGCGAAATGAGCGGCGCAGATTATAAGGAACTCACCTACGAGGGCTACGGCGTAGCAGGCTCGGCGGTTATCATCGTAACGCTTACGGACAATATCAACCGTACCGCAGGCGACGTTCGTTCCATTTTGAGCAAGCACGGCGGTCAGCTCGGTCAAAACGGTTGCGTATCTTACAACTTTGACAACAAGGGCTATATCGTTGTAGAAAGAACGGTAGAGCTTGACGAAGATACGATTACGGAAATCGCTTTGGAAGCAGGCGCGGACGACGTTGTGGTAAGCGACGACGTGTACGAAAGTTTCACCGCACCCGAAGCATTCTCCGACGTTCGCAACTTCTTGGAAGAAAAGAACAAGGAAATGGTTGCGGCAGCACCCCAAGGCAGAAGAAACGAGGAAGTAGAGGACAAAATCCGTTTCGTACAAGCGGAAGTTGCCATGATTCCTCAAAACAAAATTACCTTGCCCGAGGATAAAGTGGCTACGTTCGAAAAAATGCTCGACGCGTTGGAAGAACACGACGACGTACAGAACGTATATCATAACGTAGACCTTCCTTACGACGACGAAGAGTAAAACAACGCATAAGGGCGCATCTTCATCACAAAAACGGAACTTGTCCTCAGTCACGTACGTCTATGTACGCTCCTATCGGACAAAACCCGTGTTTTGCGCGAATCTGCAACCCTTCTTCGCCGTTTTACCGTCTTTGTGGTGGCGGCGTAAAAATCCAACAATATCCGCGGCGCAATACTTTCTTGCGCCGCGTTTTTCTTGCTCACGTACGTCTATGTACGCTCCTATCGGACAAAACCCGTGTTTTGCGCGAATTTGCAAGCCTTCTTCGCCGTTTTACCGTTCTTTGAGGTGGCGGCGCAAAAATTTAACAATATCCGCGGCGCAATACTTTGTTGCGCCGCGGAATTTTTTCACAAGATATACGCAAAAAATTCTTGACAAAGATTTCCAATAATGCTATAATCATATTACAATCTATTGAGGGAGTAGCGTGCGCGTAAGCGTGGCAAATCAACAATATCGGCTCTTGTAGTCTGGTTTGCCTTAAAGTGCAAGACTCATTTTCGTGGCGTATGCGCGCAAATGACGTCGGTCTCTTGTATCAAGTCCGAGCGCGGTCATTACGCCGCACTCGGTATTTTTTATATTTTGGTATTAAATACCCTAAACTTAGCAATAAAATATTATATATAGGAGAAAACATGAAACACTATTGTGAAAGCACGGAAAGAGTTTTAAGTGAAGTGAAAAGTTCAGCAGAGAACGGTCTTTCCACGCAAACCGCGCAAGAGCGCTTGGCGCAAAACGGCAAAAATAAACTTGCCGAAGCAAAGAAGAAGCCTTGGATTGTCCGCTTTTTAGGCCAACTTGCCGACCCGATGATTATCATTCTCATCGTAGCGGCGGTGATTAGCGGCGTAATGGGCGTCCTTGAAAACGAGGGCGTTATGGGCTTCGTGGACGTTATCATCATTATGGCGGTTGTCCTTGTCAACGCATTTTTGGGTGTATTCCAAGAAAGCAAAGCGGAAGCCGCAATCGAAGCGCTGCAAAAGATGTCTGCGGCACATTCTAAGGTTATCCGCGACGGAAAAACGCAAATCGTTCCCAGCGAAGACCTCGTTGTCGGCGATATCATTTTGTTGGAAGCAGGCGACGCAGTTCCCGCCGACGCACGTATCCTCGAAAGCGCAAGCTTAAAGGTAGAGGAAGCGGCGCTCACCGGCGAAAGCTTGCCCGTCACCAAAATCACCGAGGCGCTCACGCTTGGCGAAAATGCCAAGGACGTACCCTTGGGCGATAGAAAGAACATGGTTTACATGGGTAGCGTCGTTGTTTACGGCCGTGGCGTAGCCGTTGTTACCGCAACGGGTATGGATACGGAAATGGGTAAAATCGCAGGCGCGCTCACGCAAGCGGAAGAGGGCAAAACGCCTTTGCAAATCAAGCTTGCACAGCTCTCTAAAATTCTTACCTTCCTCATCATCGGTATTTCCGTCGTGGTATTCGGTATTCAAATCATCCGCGGCGCAATCAACAAAGAAATCAACTTAGATTTCGGCTTGGAATCCTTCATGATCGCCGTTTCCTTGGCGGTTGCGGCAATTCCCGAGGGCTTGGCGATGGTCGTTACCGTCGTACTTTCCATCGGCGTTACCAACATGTCCAAGCGCAACGCAATCATTCGTAAGCTTACGGCGGTAGAAACCCTCGGCTGCGCGCAAATTATTTGCTCGGATAAGACGGGTACGCTCACCCAAAACAAGATGACCGTCGTTGACCATTTCGGCGAGGACGAAAACCGTATCGCTAAGGCTATGGCGCTTTGTTCGGACGCGAAAATCGACGAAGAGGGTGCTGTAACGGGCGAACCTACCGAAACGGCGCTTGTCGTTTGGGCGGATAAGCTGGAAATGAAAAACCCTGCGCTTCGCGCAGAAAATCACCGCGTAGCGGAAGCGCCGTTCGATTCCAACCGCAAAATGATGAGTACCTTGCACGAAACGTCGGCAGGTATCGTTCAATACACCAAGGGCGCGCCCGACGTTGTTATCGACAAGTGCGTGTATTACTTGCAGGACGGCAAGGCCGTGCCTATGACGGCGGAATACAAGGCGCAAATCCTTGAAGCGAACAAGGCGATGGCAGATAGAGCGCTCCGCGTGCTTGCATGTGCAGAACGCGTTTGGACGGCTGTTCCCGAAAATACCGATCCTGCCAACCTCGAACAAGACCTTTGCTTTATCGGTCTTTGCGGTATGATCGACCCCGTTCGTCCCGAAGTAAAAGACGCTATCGTGGAATGTCGTAGCGCAGGTATTCGTCCCATCATGATCACGGGCGACCATATCGACACGGCTATCGCAATCGCGAAAGAGCTTGGCATTTTGGACGAAACTGTTCGCGCGGTAACGGGCGCACAGCTCGACGAAATGAGCGATGAAGAATTCAATAAGCAGTTCCAAGGCATCAGCGTATATGCGCGCGTCCAACCCGAACACAAGACGCGTATCGTCAATGCTTGGCGTAACGCAGGCTATATCACGGCGATGACGGGCGACGGCGTAAACGACGCGCCTTCCATCAAATCGGCGGATATCGGCGTCGGTATGGGTATCACGGGTACGGACGTAACGAAGAACGTTGCGGACATGGTGCTCACGGACGACAACTTTGCAACCATCGTCGGCGCAGTAGAAGAGGGCAGACGTATTTACGATAATATCCGTAAAGCCATTCAAT
>JAFTMQ010000114.1 GCA_017452305.1 Clostridia bacterium
AGTCTGCTTGCGGTGATTGCGGAAGAAAAACGGCAAGGCTTGATAGAATGTCTCGCCGACGATCCCCGCCCCTCTTACCAAGACGATGCCGAGCGGATTTACGGTATGCGCTTTGGCGAGTACGAAATTAAATTCACCGTCCAAAACGGCGTGTTGACCGTCACGGACGCCTATCCCTTAAAAATTCTTGACAAACGGGCGGAAAAGTGATACACTAACGGTAATGAAACATAAAAAACGAATAAACATGACGACTTGGCAAATTCTTGCCTTGGGATATATTTTCGTCATCATACTCGGCGCAGGCTTACTTTGCTTGCCTATCGCCACGCACGCGGGGGAAAGCACAAGCTTTTTAAACGCCTTGTTCACTTCCACTTCCGCCACCTGCGTTACGGGGCTCGTGCCCTACGATACGAACACGCATTGGACGCTGTTTGGCGAAATCGTAATTATTTGCCTCATACAGCTTGGCGGTTTAGGCTTTATGACCTTCGTCACCATCGTATTCGAGTTATTCGGCAAAAACATAGGGCTTTCGGGCAGTAAGCTTTTAATGGCTTCCGCTGGTCAAGACCAGCGCAACGGACTCCGCCGTATATTCAAACGCCTTTTAATCGGTACGCTATTATTCGAGGGCTTAGGCGCGGGAATACTTTCCATCCGCTTTATTCAAGATTTTGGCGTGCTAAAAGGCATTTATTACGCGGTATGGCATTCTGTTTCCGCTTTTTGCAACGCGGGCTTCGATTTAATGGGCGGCGTATTTGACGGAGAAACCTTCGTTTCCTTTACCCATTACGCCACCGACCCTATCGTATCCCTCACAATCCCTTGTTTGATTTTAATCGGCGGTTTGGGCTTCTGCGTTTGGGACGATATTCTGGAATGTAAGTTTAATCCTAAAAAATTCCGCCTGCATACGAGGGTAGTGCTGATTATGAGCGTTATTCTCGTCATTATTCCTACCGCCCTGTTTGTTTTGTTTGAATGGAACAACCCAACCTACGCAAACTATCGTTTTGGGGAACGGATTTTAATAGGCTTTTTCAACGCGGTAACGCCTCGCACAGCAGGCTTTAACACCGTGGATATGACGCAATTTACCGACGGCAGTTACCTGCTTACCCTGCTTTTAATGTTCATCGGCGGCAGTAGCGGCTCGACGGCAGGCGGCGTGAAGCTAACGACGACTTTCGTCATTTTTATGGCAATCGTTTCCGTATTCCGCAGCCACCGCGATATAGAGGTAGGCAAACGGCGGGTCAACGATTCCTTAGTGCGGCAAGCGTTTACCATTTTCGTTTGTTGCTTAACGGCGATTTTTCTTTCGACGTTATGTATTTGCGTTATCGAACGCACAAACGAAGCGGCAACCCTGCAAGCGGTGCTTTTTGAGACGGTGTCTGCAATGGGCACGGTTGGGCTTTCGCTGGGGCTGACCCCCACCCTCTCCGCCGCTTCTAAAATTATACTTATTTTAATGATGTACGCAGGCAGGGTTGGGATTCTCACCCTCGGTCTTGCAATAGGCGAAAAGAAAACGAATGCGGAAATCCGCAAACCCATCGGCAACTTGCTAATTGGATAAAATTTTTTATGAGGTAATTATGAAATCGGTATTACTTATCGGTATGGGCAAATTTGGACAAACCCTCGGCGAAAAGCTTTTGGCTATGGGCAACGAGGTGATGATTGTAGATAAAGACGAAGAAACCGTCAATCAGCTTGCAGGAAAATATACGGACGCGCTAATTGCGAACTGTATGAACGAGGACAACCTGCGCGCCTTAGATATTCCCTCTTTTGATATATGCATCGTCGCAATCGGGGACGATTTTCAATCCTCGCTCGAAATCACTTCCATTTTAAAGGATTTGGGGGCAAAGTGGGTTATTTCCAAGGCGTCCACGGATATTCAACGCAAATTCTTACTTCGTAACGGCGCGAACGAGGTCGTATATCCCGACCGCGACATTGCAGAAAAGCTTGCGGTAAAAATTAACTCGGCAAAGATTTTTGATTACATCGAATTAAACGACGAATATGCCATTTTTGAAATTGCCGTACCCAATTCTTGGGCGGGCAAAAAGCTCGTGGACCTCAATCCCCGTAAAAAATACGGAATGAACCTACTCACCGTCAAAAAAGGAACGGACGTCGCGCCGAGCTTAGGACCTGACTACGTTTTTGAACAAGGCGACCACATGCTCGTATTTGGCAAAACGGAAAAAATCTTAGCTTTTACCAACAAAAACTAATCAAAAAACAAACCGACTTCAAACGCAAAACCGCCGTAAACCTACGGCGGTTTTTTATTTGCGTCTTATTGCTTTTTCATTTGCCGTAAAAAGAGGAACACCGCGCCGACGATAATTACGGCCGCATACCCAAGCACGGGAAGGGCGTGTAATAAGGCCTGCGGAAATGCACCGCTCACCGCCAACCTTTGCAATTCAACCGCGTGCACAAACGGCAATGCGCTTGCGATTTTTTCAAACGCCCCGCCCACGAGCGATAGGTCAAACCACACGCCCGAAAGCCAAGCGGATAAATTGGTAAGGAGCGCACCGCAAATCCCGCCGACTTGCTTTACCGTCAAAATACTGCCGAATAACAACCCCAGCGCCACGTAAAAAATAATCACGGGGAAAAGTAATAAGCAAGCGTATAAAATATTCACATGAATAGGCAAACCAAGCGCGAACGCCACAAGATAACAAATTCCGCCCTGCACAAACGCCATCGGAACAATCGGTAGCATATACCCTAAAATAAAATCTACTGCTTTTAGGGGGGTTGTGTATAAGCGTTGCAACAGCGCGCTTTCCCTATCTTTTGCAATCAGCGTAGCCGAAAAGAGCGTAATAAACGAAAGCCCAAACACCGACACGCCGGGGGCAAGCGTTTGAATTTGAAACAAGTCTACAGGCACGTTCGCCTGTATTGCAGTAAGGAGCAATAACAAAACGATAGGAAACCCCAGTCCAAACGCCAAATTCAAGGGATCGCGCAAAATTTCCTTTCCGCACCGCTTGGCAAAAACGAATATCCTCATACCTGCCCCTCCCGTACAATCGAAATAAACGCTTCTTCAAAATTATCCGCGCCCGTCCTTTCCATAAGCGCACGCGCCGTCCCAACCGCAATAAGCTTCCCGTTTTTCATCACGCCGATTTCGTCCGCCAACGCCTCTGCCTCTTCTAAATAATGCGTTGTGAGGATTATGGTTGCCTTTCCTTTGAGGGAACGGATAATCTCCCACAGTTCTCTGCGCGCAATCACGTCAAGCCCCAAAGTCGGCTCATCTAAAAACAAAACCGACGGTTCGCCAATAAGCGCCATCGCAATGCTCACCCTGCGTTGCCAACCGCCCGAAAGAGTTTTCGCCTTTTTCAAAAAGACTTCTTGTAAACGGAAACGCTCTGTTAACTCCCTCACTTTTTCTTGTCGCTTTTGTTTGGAAAATCCGTAAAGTCCGCATAAAAGCTCTAAATTTTCTTTTACGGACAAATTCGGCGCAACCGCCGTTTCCTGCGGAGATACACCAATAAGCCGTTTGATTTTTTCGCCGTCTTGCCTTATGCTATTCCCCAACACGAACCCTTCGCCCTCCGTCGGCTCCGTAAGGCAACAAAGCATTTTTATCACCGTCGTTTTTCCTGCGCCGTTCACGCCAAGCAAGGCAAACATTTCCCCTTGCACAATTTGCAAATTTAGCTTATCTACGACGACTTCCTTGTATTTTTTTGTTAAATTCACCGTTTTTATCGCTTGCATACTCTCCTCCTTGACGAATTTCCAAGTCCATTATAACGAATTTGCGCAAAAAAAATACCGATGATTTTCTCATCGGTTATTTTTTATGCATAAACGGCAATTTCGTCCGTCGCTTTTGTTTTAAGATAATACGGCGTTTCGCTCAAAAGGATAACTTAAAAACCGCCGAGCTTTTCCCCGCCGAGCAAGTGAATATGCAAGTGGTGCACCGTTTGCCCGCCGTTTTCGCCTTGGTTGATAATCACGCGATAACCCTCTTCAAGCCCCAACTGCTTTTCAAGCGTGGGGATAACTTGGAAACAGTGCTTGACGATTTCCGCCTTTTCGCTATCCATTTCCGAAAGCAAAGCAAAATGCGTTTTGGGAATGCAAAGATAATGCAATTTCGCCTTGGGATCAATGTCGCGAATGACAATCATTTGCTCGTCCTCGTACAATCTCGGGGAAGGAATTTCCCCTGCTACGATTTTACAAAAAATACAATTTTCCATATCGTTTACCTCTTTATTTGTTGGCTAAAACAGCCTTTAATCCATCTTTAAATATACTTTCAACGCGTATATGGGTGGGTTCTTTACCGATATCGCCCTCTACGTACAAGCGAATATAGTTTTCGGAATAGCCTTCCGTAAAGCCGTCGATACAATGCTCGGGCACGATTTCAAGCTCTTTGCCGATAAATTTTTGCAGGTAGCTTTGCTTTTGCTCCGCGCCCTTTTTCAAGATACGCTCTACGCGCTCCTTTTTTACCGCTGCAGGCAATTCCTTGTACTTTCTATACGCGTTCGTACCCTCGCGCGGCGAATAAGGGAATGCGTGAATTTGCGCAAAACCCGCCTCTTCTATGATACGGAGCGAATCCGCAAAATCCCCGTCCGTTTCCGTGGGGAAACCGACGATAATGTCCGTCGTGATGGCGGCATTTGGAAACGCCTCGTAAATCATTTGGCATTTTTGTAAATATTCCGCGCGCGTGTATTTGCGGTTCATGCTCTTCAAAACGGCGTCCGAGCCGCTTTGCAAGGACAAATGGAACTGCGGCGCAAAACGCTTGACTTGTTTGAGCGCGGATAAGAATTTTTCCGTGATTAAGCTCACCTCGATAGAGCCCAAACGGATACGCGTATCCGCGTCCTTGACGGCAAGCATTAAATCCGTTAAATCGCGCCCGTTTTCGTCCTTGTATTCGGAAATGTCAATGCCCGTCACCACCGTTTCCTGTGCCGTGCTTTGCAAAATCTCGCTTGCCGCACTCTCTAAACTGCGCGAACGGCTACGACCTCGAAGATAGGGAATAATGCAATAGGAACAAAACCGATTGCACCCGTCTTGAATTTTGACGAAGTTGCGCGTTTTTAAGCACTTGGGCAGGCGCATTTCCTCGTAGTTTTTCTCGGTTTCAATCACCGCGCCAAGCGTTTCTTCGCCCATACCGCCTTGCACGATTTCCAATACCTTATTCTTGCGCTGTGCGCCCGACAATGAGTACACGGTATGCCCATTATCTAAAAATGAAGTAGGACTTTTCTCGGTTGCGCACCCGCAAACGATCAGCTTGGCTTGGGGATTGCACTTGATAAGCTTGCGCACCGTTTGGCGGCTTTTGCGCTCCGCCTCCGCCGTCACGGCGCAGGTGTTCACGACGTACAAATCCGCATATTCAATTTCGCGCGAAACCTCGTATCCAAGCTCCTCTAAGCCACGGATAATCGAGCCGCTTTCCACGTCGTTGACCTTACAGCCAAGCGTAAACACTACCGCTTTCATTTTTTACTCCTATCCCTCTATACGCCTGCGCCGTATCACGCCGCGTATTCTTTATTTTTAATTCCCCCAATTGAAACATAACCACACTGGTGAGCGCCACCGCCGCCGTTTCCGCACGCAAAATGCGTTTGCCGAGGGTTACGGATGCATAGCCGAGCGAGCTTGCAAGCTCCTCTTCCGCACGCGAAAAGCCGCCCTCACTGCCGATGACAATTGCCGTCGAGCCTTGCAAGGAAACCACGTCGCACTTACTTTCCGTCGCAAATTCGCAGGCAAACAGCTTGTTTTGATAGTCCTTCGCCCACGCAAACGCCCCCTTTAAACTGTCGAAATACACAACCTCGGGCGCAACCGAGCGCAAGCATTGCTTTGCCGCCTCTTTGGACACCTTGTTGAGGCGTTCGAGCTTGTTTGTATTCATATACGCGGAAGAAAATTCCGAGCTAAACACCCCGATTTTTTTCACGCCGAGCTCCACCGCCTTTTGGACGATGAACTCGTTTTTATCCGCATTTTTTAAGTAGCCGAACAAAAGGCACACGTCCGCGTTTGCCTCGCGCGCTCCCACTTCCTCGCGCACAACGTTCAACAGCATACGCTTTTTTTCTACCTGCGCCACCACGGCGGTGTATTCCTTGCCGCTATTGTCAAGGAGTATGACCTCCGCGCCCACGCCGATGCGAAGCACGTTTTTTGCGTGCTCAAATTCCTCGCCGCAAAGCTCGGTGACTTGTTCAATTTTTTCCACAAAAAATCTTTTCAACGCAGACATGGTATCCTCTTTTTAATGAATTGACGGCAAGCCGTCGTGAATTGCCCTTTGGGCAAGAATTGAATGCTGAGTGCGGAATGCTCAATTATGGCTGCGATTTTCGCTCGCCCTATCCAAACTGTAAAACGGCGAAGATGCGAGCAGTTCAAGGCGCTGTGAGCACCCCGAAGGGAGCGTACAAGTAGTACGTGAGCTAGGGGCACGGAACAGCAACGCTGAAATGCGACGCATATGCGTCGTTTTTATTTACTTGTGGCGCAAAACAAGGGCAAACCACTCCCCTTTACGCCGTTCCAATACGACCTGCATACCTACCGCCTCGTACGCCGCTTTTACCATTTCTAAACGGCTTTCAATGATGCCGCTCAAAATCAAAACGCCGTCCTTTTTGAGGTTTTTGGGGATAGAGGGCGCAAGCATTTTCAACACCTCGCCCGTAATATTCGCCATCATAACGTCCCCTTGCACGTCGGTATTTTCAAGCAAATTCGAGTGCGCCACCACCGTCTTATCTGCAACGCCGTTGAGTTCGCTGTTATGCAACGAGCTTTCCACCGCGATAGGGTCAATGTCCGTAAGATATGCCTTCGCCGCGCCGAGCTTGATTGCCGAGATACCCAAAATACCGCTTCCGCAACCAACGTCTATGCAGACGGACTTCGGCGTGATATATTCTTGCATCAACTCCACGCACATAGACGTCGTTTCGTGCTCGCCCGTGCCAAACGCCATATTCGAATCGAGCAAAACCACGTATTCGTGGGGGGCAGGTGTGTAATCAATCCATTCGGGGACGACGACAATCGCCCCTAAATGAATGGGACGGAAATGTTTTTTCCACACGTCAATCCAATCGTCGCCGTTCACAAAACGCTTGGTATCTTCCAACGTACCGAAGGGCACAAAGCTGCCGCTCCGCTCTTTCGCGTCGTAAATATCCTTCATCATTTGCGGCAAAACCTCGTCTGCAACGTCTTCCGCAACGTAGCACTTTACAAGCACGTCCGAGGGCTTATCCGCCGCCAAATCCGCCTCTAAATCGTCGTCCATATAATCCCAAAAGGTGCTTTCCTTTGCCGTCTGCAAGGCAATAATGTCCGCGCGGTCGCAAATGCTTACACCGTGCTCGGTATAGTCCCACATAATATCGGAAATAATTTCGCTCGCTTCCGTGGTGGTGTGTATCGTCAATTCAATGTATTTCATAACCGAATACCTCTTTTTTATCTCACACCGCTATTATACCACGCGCAAACAGATTTTGCAAGTATTTCCGCAACGTGAAAAAGCAACCTTGTAAAAGTGGGCTTTACCGCAAACGAAAAACGCCGCGCGAAAAAGAATTTCCGCGCGGCGCAAATACCTACCTAATGCATAAATTATTTATAGCTCTTATACAAGGGCCCGTAAGCTTGACAAGCTCTATAATCTTGACCTTCCTTATCCATACCAAATGCATTCCAAGCCGCGGGACGATAAATGTCGTCCTCGGGTACGTTGTGCATACAAACGGGAATACGGAGCATCGAGCACATCGTAATCAAGTCCGCGCCGATATGGCCGTAAGAGATTGCGCCGTGGTTTGCGCCCCAATTTTGCATAACCTCGTACGCCGTCTTGAAGGGGCTGCCTTCCTTGCCGTCGCAACGAGGAGCAAACCAAGTACAAGGCCAAGTGGGGTTGGTTCTTTCCATGAGCGTATCGGAAACTTCGTCGGGAAGTTTCACCGTCCAACCTTCCGCAATTTGCAATACGGGACCAAGACCCTTTACAAGGTTCAATCTAATCATCGTACAAGGCATTTCCGCTCTCGTCGTGTAATGGCTCGAGAAGCCGCCGCCACGGAAGTTATCAAAGCCCGCTTCGCACCAAACGGTAGCGTCCGTCATCTTCTTGATATCTTCGTCGGTAACTTCCCACCACTTCTTCATGATTGCGTTGCCGTTTTCGTCCTTGCATTCGCCGCAAGCGTCAAGACAAGCCGCGCCCGAATTCAAAAGATGGATAATACCGTTGGATTCCGCCGCCTTGCCTTCAAGCTTATAGCCCGTAACGCGCTCGGTTGCTTCGCCCGACCAATAGGTACGAACGTCCGCAAAGATTTGCGCTCTATGCGTAAGCAAGCGCATGAACAACATACCCAAGCCGTTCAAAACGTCGTTTTCCGTCGCCAAGGTGTAGGGTTCTCTCGCGCCTTGATAGTCGAACGAAGAGCTTAAAAGCGCTTCGGGATAGTCGCAGTTGGGCCAATGGTCCGTCCATTGTCTTTGACCTTGGAATCCACCTGCGATAGCGTTATGGCCTACCTTTTCTTCCACGAACGCGTCGGGAAGATTTTTGTTGCCCGCCATCAAATCCTTGATGATGCAGTACATTTTAACGGTAAATTCCCACTGCTTTTCTTTTTCTTCGTCCGTGAATTTAATGCGATGGGTTTCGCCGAGGAATTCCACGCTTTCGGGGTTGTCGTCACGGCCCATTTTGCAATGTTCCTTCGTCCAAGCAAGCGCTTTTTGATATTCTTCCTCGTTGTAAATGCCTTCTTCCATACGACGCAGAATTTCCACCTCGTCCACCGATTCTACGCGCATACCAAGGTACGCTTCCATAAAGTCTTGGTCGATAATAGAGCCTGCAATACCCATGCATTGCGAACCGATTTGAAGATAGGACTTACCGCGCATCGTCGCAACCGCAACCGCCGCACGGCCAAAGCGAAGAAGCTTTTCCTTAACGTCTTCGGGAATGGTGGTGACCATATCGCGGTCTTGTACTTCATGACCGTAAAT
The DNA here is from genome assembly GCA_017452305.1 of Clostridia bacterium. Classification (GTDB taxonomy): domain Bacteria; phylum Bacillota; class Clostridia; order Christensenellales; family Borkfalkiaceae; genus Scatosoma. Next base: position 9,109 of record JAFTMQ010000114.1, read on the forward strand.
ACCGAACGCGGGCAAGCCTTTTTGCGCGTGGCCCGCCAAAACTGCCGCAAGATAAACCGCGCCGGGGCGTTCCGTACCGTTAAAGCCCCAAACCGCTTTGATGGTGTTGGGATCCATATCCATCGTTTCACTGCCGTAGCACCAGCAAGGGGTGACGGAAAGGGTGATATCTACCCCCTCTCTCTTAAATTTTTCCGCGCAAGCCGCCGCTTCGGGTACACGTCCGATAGACGTATCCGCCATAACGACCTTTACGGGATCGCCGTTGGAATAGAAAAGGTTTTCTTCAAACAATTTCTTTGCGGCGTTCGCCATAGCCATAACTTGTCCTTCCAAGCTTTCGCGGAGCTGCATAGGCCCTCTTCTACCGTCCACAATGGGACGAATACCGATTACGGGATAGCCACCGACGTATCTGCATTCTGCCATAATATATTTCCTCCTTGAAATATGTATTTCAAAATATTTTCATGCTGTCCGCGCTCGCGACAGCCAAAATTTCATATCGTATTGTTTTATAAGACGCGCACTCTTAAAAATTTTCCTCTTTTATATAATTATATACTTGATTTTTTATCATTACAAGTGATATAATAGGAAAAAAGTATAATTATTTTCACATTTATAGGCAAAATATGATTTTTAATGAATTAAAACAGCACGGCGCGGAGGATTTTCCCTTTGAATTATACCGCGTAGACGCTTCGCACCCCAAATACGAAATGGCGTTCCATTGGCACACCAATCTCGAACTTATCCGCGTTTTAGACGGCGAGTTGACCTTAACTTTGGACAACCGAACCATGCAATTACACGCAGGCGACGCCGCGATTGTCAACAGCGAAACCGTCCACGGTGCGACGCCAAAGGATTGCCGTTACGAGTGTCTTGTGTTTAATCTCGCTTTTTTGAAAACGGGAAACGCGAAATGCGACGGGTTAATCGACGATTTGCTAACGCGAAACTGCTTTTTATACGAACACCCAACCGAAGCAACCACGCTTACAATGATACACGCCATTTTCGAGGAAATCGGCAAAGACGGCTCCCCCTTTAAGGTCATCGGATTATTTCACACTTTCTTGGGGGAAATACAGGAAAAATCACAGTTCATCTCGCACCTGCCCCCCACGTCCATGCACGATGAGAAAAAAGTCGTCAAGCTAAAAACGGTGTTAAAATACATTCGCGAAAACTTTGGCAAAAACGTTAGCTTAGAGGATATGGCCGCAGTGGCGGGCTTTTCCGAAAAGTATTTTTGCAAGTTTTTTAAGGATATGACGGGAACAACCCCCATTAGTTATTTGATGACGTATCGCGTGGAGCGCGCGGCAAGAAAATTGCTCGGTAGCGACCTTTCCGCAACGCAAATCGCATTTGATTGCGGCTTCAACGACGTAAGCTATTTTATCAAAACGTTTAAAACTTTTAAGCACGTTTCCCCCAAAGAGTATCGTCAAAATTGATTTTTTAAGCATATAAAAAACGGAGCGTTTCCCACGCTCCGTTTTTATTACTCGTCCTTTTGCCCACATAATCCTAACAATTCTTCCTGCGATTGATACACCTTTTTTAAGGCAGAAAGGATTTTATGCGGCTTTATTAGCTGCAAATTGTGCAAATAATATAGAATTTGCAAATCGGTACGGTTGAGTTCCCGCACGATTTCGTACATCGCTTTTCGCTTTTGCTTTAATTCTTCCACAGCCGGATTTTCCCCCGTCCCGCAATCAAACCGCTTAATTTGGCTGTCCATATCGCTAAAATACTCTTTAATTCTGTACATACACCCAAAATCTTCTTTTTTCATTTTTATCACTCCTACGTAAAATCATTTTTGTAATTTTTGTATATTATAAATCATAATTATGATTTTGTTAATCACTTTTATGATTTTGTGTTAAACTAGGAATATGCAAGATTTTGGTGAAAAAATTAAAGAATTACGATTGGAGCGGCACTTAACCCAAAAACAATTAGCCGAAAAAATTGGACAAGGGCAATCTACTATTGTTTATTGGGAGAAAAACCAACAAGAGCCTACAATTTCGTCATTGAAAAAATTGTGTGAAATTTTTGAGGTCTCGGCGGATTATTTGCTTGGCTTGACCGACGAATATTAAGCTGTTTTTACGTTTCAACGCATACCTGCCCATTATCCACCCGAATATCGGGTGGTTTTTTTATATCAACAAAAACGGAGCAAGACGCAAGCAAGACAAGGAGCGCGCGGCTTTGCCGACGGGAGCGTACATAGACGTACGTGACCGAGGCAAAACGAAAACGCGACGCTGTATTGCGCTTGGAATTTTACGCCACCC
>JAFTMQ010000115.1 GCA_017452305.1 Clostridia bacterium
CATTCTTTGATAGCGCCCGCCGCGGAGTGGATAACCTTCACGAGCACTTCCTCGTTTGAAAGCTTTTCGAGGGATTGCTTAACCGCCTCTACACTACCTTGCACGTCACCCTTAACGATGATGTTGAGGTTCTTCATCTTGCCCTCTTCCACTTGCGCGAAGATATCGTCAAGCGAAACGCGGCTCTGTTCCTTAATCATGCTTTCGCGTTCACGGTTCTTTCTTTCTTCTTGTACCTGCTTCATGAGCGCTTGGTCCACCGCCATAATGCTGTCGCCGGCGTTGGGCACGTCTTCCAAACCGAGAATGGAAACCGCCATGGACGGACCTGCGGACTTCACCGCTCTGCCTTTATCGTCGAACATAGCACGCACACGGCCCATCGTCGTACCCGACAAGATGTTGTCGCCCGTTTTCAGCGTACCCGTCTGCACGATAATGCTTGCAACGGGGCCTTTGCCCTTGTCAAGCTTGGCTTCGATAATCGTACCCTTTGCTTGACGGTCGGGGTTGGCTTTAAGCTCTTGCATTTCTGCAACGAGGTTGACGGAATCAAGCAATTCGTCGATACCCATACCTGTCTTTGCCGAGATAGGAATTACCATTGTGTCGCCGCCCCATTCTTCGGGAACGAGCTCGTGCTGCATAAGCTCTTGTTTCACGCGGTCGGGGTTGACCTCGTATTTATCCATTTTGTTCATCGCGACGATGATAGGCACGTTTGCCGCCTTCGCGTGGTTGATGGCTTCCACCGTTTGAGGCATGATACCGTCGTCCGCCGCAACGACGAGAATAACAACGTCGGTGATTTGCGCACCGCGCGCACGCATAGACGTGAACGCCGCGTGACCGGGCGTATCAATAAAGGTAATTTGCTTACCCTTTGCGGTAACTGTATAAGCACCGATGCTTTGCGTAATACCGCCCGCTTCTCCTGCCGTAACGGAAGTGGAACGGATTTTGTCGAGCAAGGACGTCTTACCGTGGTCAACGTGGCCCATAACGGTAACGACGGGCGCACGAGGCACAAGCTTGCTTTCGTCTTCTGCAACGACGGTGTCCATAAGCACTTCTTCCGCCGTCTTTTCGGGCTTGTATTCAAGGTCGATACCCATATCCATCGCAATCATAAGCGCGTTGTCGTAATCAATGGAATCGTTGATACCCTTCATAATACCTTCCTTGAAAAGGCGCTTGGTAATTTCTACTGCGGAAACACCGAGCTTTTCGGAAAGCACCTTCAAGGGGATATCCTTGGTCGTTACGACTGCGTGTTCGATTTTTACGGTAGGAATTTCTTGGCTCTTTTGCTTTTTGGGCGAACGAACCTTTCTGTAACCGCTCTTATCCTCGTCGAAATCCTCTATCGTCATACCTTGTTGACGAGCAAGCGTACGCTTGGAAAGAGGTTTCTTTTCGCTATACGTTTTCTCAAACGTCTTCTTTTTCGCAGGCGCGGAGAAATTCTTGTTTTCCTTCGGCGCGGTGATAGGCGCGGCAATGGGCGCACCGCCGCCCGTGGGACGGGTAGGTCTTGCGCCGGGCGTTGCCGGTCTGTTGCCGAAAGGCTTATCGCCAACGGGGCGTTGCGGTCTATCGCCTGCGGGACGGGGGCGATAGGTGTTTGCGCCACTGCTAGGCGTAGCTTCTACGCCGGGCTTAGCCACGTACACGCCTTGTTCTTGTCCATTACGGAAATATCTCGGCGCACGGGGCGCAGCAGGCGTCGTCTTAGGCACGAAGGTACGCGCTTCGGGCTTCACTTCCGCTTTGGGCGCGGACGTTTCTTCCGTCTTTGCTTCCGCTTTTTCCTCGACGGGTTGCGCTTCCGTTTTGACCTCGGGCTCTGCGGGCGTTTCCTCTACGGGCTGTTCCGCTTCCGCCTTTTTCTTGGTCGTCTTCTTTTTGGGTTTTTCCGCTTCGGGAGCGGGCGTTTCCGCTTCGGCTTTTGCCGCCGCTTCCGCCTTTGCTTTCGCTTCTGCTTCCGCCGCCGCCTTTGCCGCTTCCTCCGCCGCGATACGCGCTTGTTCTTGCGCGATTGCCGCCGCCTCTGCCGCGTCGCGTTCCGCTTTTTCCGTCTCTAATACGGACAGCTTCTTCAAAATTTCAGCAAGGCTTTTTTCTGTGGAAGAAAGGCGTTTTTGCAACCCACCGAGTTGCCCATCGCCTAAAAGTCCCGTTAATTTTTCCACATTTTCGTATTTTTTTGCCATAGGTTCAGTTGTTTCCTCCCGAATAGAATGTAAACTCAGATTGTTTTTTTGCTTCCGCGACGATTGCCGCCGCCAAGCTTTCGTCCGTGATCGCAATCGCCTTGACTGCGGGACGGTGTAATAATTCGCCGAGCATGCCCCCGTCCGTCATAATGAGCGGACAGCCGAATTTTTCGTGCGCCTGCACGGTTGGTTTTAAGGAATTTTTGCCGATAGCGCCGTCCGCCATCAAAAGCTTAACCCCTTTTTTTTGCCGTTCAATCATTTCCACGCCGAAGATAATTTTTCGGGCGCGAATACAAAACCCGAGGTAGGTTTGGATTTTATTCGTTTCCAAAACCGTCCTCCTTGACGCCGCGATATACCTCTTCGCCCACCTGCGCCGCAAACGCTTTATGCAAAAGCTTTTTGTCGCTCATTTTCTTCAAGCAAGCCTCGTCCGCGCAAACGTATGCGCCGCGCCCCGCCGCCTTGCCCGTAGGGTCGAAAAAGATTTCGCCAAGCGCATTTTTCACTACGCGCGTCATCTCTTTTTTGGGTTTCATCACCCGACACGCAATACACATACGCATCGGAATTTTTTTCGTTTTAGGCATATTTGCCTCCCATTGTCACCGATTTTTGGTTTCCAACGATTATTCTTCGTCTGCTTCCTCTTCCGCTTCAAGCGACGCCAAAACCTCTGCCGCTTCAGGCGAGGACGCGCTCTTTACGTCGATTTTCCAACCCGTCAATCTTGCCGCCAAACGTGCGTTTTGACCGTCGCGGCCGATTGCCAAGGACAACTTTTCGTCAGGAACGATTGCCATTGCGCTGCGTTCGCCACGCGCCGTAACGGAAAGCACCGTAGCAGGCGACAATGCCTTGTAAATGAACGCCAAGGGGTCTTCGTTCCACGTGATAATGTCGATTTTTTCACCGCCGAGCTCCGCAACAACCGCGTTTACTCTTGCGCCTCTGTTACCGACGCACGCGCCGACTGCATCTACGCGGGGGTCGTTGGAATAGATAGCCATCTTGGTGCGGTGGCCGGGCTCACGCGCGATTTCTTTGATTTCCACAATGCCTTGTGCAATTTCGGGCACTTGTTCTTCAAAGAGCTTCTTCACCAAGCCTTGCGCGGTACGGGAAACGACGATTTGCGAATTTTTGCCGTTGTTCTTAACGCGCTTTACAAACACCTTCAATCTATCGCCAACCGCGTACGTTTCGGTGTTCACTCTGTCTTGAGGGGGCATAACGCCTTCAATCTTCTTATCGCCGAGCTCTACGTAAACGTTACGTTCGTCAATCTTACGAATAACGCCTTCCATCAACTCGCCTTCCTTGTCCGAAAACTCCGAGAAGGTGTTGTCGCGTTCCGCTTCGTGCAATTTTTGTAAAATAACTTGCTTTGCCGTTTGCGCCGCGATACGGCCGAAATCCTTGGGGATAAAATGCTTTACGATAGCGTCGCCAACTTGGTGCTTGGGGTCAAGCTCTTGTGCGTCTTCCAAGGAAATTTCTCTATCCTTGTCTTCCACCTCTTCCACAACGTAGCGCGTAGCGCTAAAATCGATTGTGCCAAGTTCTGCGTTCAAGGATACGCTAATTTCCGCGCCACCTTCAAACTGTTTTTTGTATGCGGACGCAAGCGCGTTTTCAAGCGTTGCAATAAACGCTTCTTCGCTAATGCCTTTTTCTCTAACCAAATCGGTAAGCGCCGCAAAAAACTCTTTGTTTTCCATTGTTTTGTTTCTCCTATTAAATTTTCGTGGTTTATCGTTACGTTTTTATTTTTTTCTAAATTTGAAACGGAATGGGCTACGGAATGCCGTACACGCCCTATTCTGCCTTAAAGCAAGCCGTCGAAGTCTATGGCACGGCAGATTTTGGCAATCTTGGATTTTTCCAGCTTCCACTCCCCGTCCTTTTCCTGCAAATATACGCAATGCTCGTCGTGGCCGTTCAACACAAGCTCGAAAAACTTTTTGCCCTTGATCGGCGCGAACAAGCGAACTTCCACCTTTTTGCCGATGCACTTTTGATAGTCGCGGTCGGTTTTGAGCGGTCTATCCAAGCCGGGGCTTGACACGTTGAGGGTGTAAGGCGCGCCGAAGGTCGGGTCCACCTCGTCCAAAACGGGATCGATTGCGCGGTGGAACTTTTCGCAGGTATTCAAATCCACGCCGCTTTCCGTGTCGATATAAACGGTGAGCGCGGGCTCTTTGCCTTGCTTGAACTCCACCTCGACGATTTCAATTTCCAGTTCGTCCGCGATGGGCTGTAACGCCTTTTGTATTTCCTCTACGGGTTTAATTTTCATGCCGTTTTACCCCCGATATAACATTATTGAGAGCGGCGATGTGCCGCTCTCAATAATCGTAATCGTTATTAAGTGATTTCATTATAGCATTATCCCTTGCGTTTTGCAAGCGTTTTTACCGCTTTTTCCAAACTTTTCTAAAAGAAAAGCCTGTTTTGTCGGCATTTTCGCCTTTTTTCAATAAACGCTGCCACCCCACGAAAATCTATCGCGCTCGCCGCGTCATCGCGCCGCCTTTAATCCGCCAAAATGTAATTTGCCGTGGAACGGTTGGTTGCGATGGGAATATCATACACCACCGCAATACGGAGCAAGGCTTTTACGTCGGGGTCGTGGGGCTGCGCCGCAAGCGGATCCCAAAAGAAAATTACCTTGTCAATCGCCTTTTCGCTCATCTTCGCGCCAATTTGCAAATCGCCGCCGAGCGGCCCCGAAAAGTACCCTTTCACTTCCAAGCCCGTCGCTTCGGCGACCAATCTTGCCGTCGTGCCCGTGCCGCAAAGCTTGTATTTTTGCAACTGCTCCTTGTGCGCAATCGCCCAATTCACCAAATCGTGTTTCTTGTTGTCGTGCGCAATCAGCGCAAGTGTTTTAACCTTGTTTTTCATATTCTTTTCCTCTTTTGTATATTTAGTAGGCATATACGCGCTAAAATTATTTTCATCGAATACCTGCCCCGTTCATTTTAAATTTTTACTGCAAACCACCCTTGGCTTTTACAAGTTCGATAAACACCTTCGCGGTAACGCACGCATCGTCGAACGCGCGGTGGTGATTGAACTCAAAACCGTAATACCCTGCCACCGAATTCAACTTATAATTGGGCAATTTACCACGCAAAACGTCTTGCGCCAAGG
>JAFTMQ010000116.1 GCA_017452305.1 Clostridia bacterium
ACGCAAACCTTTATCTTGTACGAATAAACGCGGCAAGCAAAAAACGGCGTTCTTCGTTTCATCGCGTACACGCCCCCTTCGTTTTGTCAAAACGCAGTTAAAAACACGGCTTTTCACTCGCTCGTCCCAACAGAGAAAAACGACGTAGATACGAGCAGTTCAAGGCGTTGCGAGTACACCGCAGGAAGTTTACTGTGCGTAAATGAGCAAGGCGCACGGAGCAACAACGCGGAAATGCGCCACGGCTTTCCACTCGCCCGTCCCAACAGAGAAAAACGACGTAGATACGAGCAGTTCAAGGCGTTGCGAGTACGCCGCAGGGAGTTTACTGTGCTTTAATGAGCAAGTCGCACGGAGCAACAACGCTGAAATGAGACGTATATACGTCGTTTGGAGGTAAAATATGAAAAAAATAGCCATCGTAACCGGCGCATCAAGCGGTATAGGCAAGGAATTTTTCCTTTCCTTGAAAACGCGCGAAAGCGAGCTTGACGAAATTTGGGTGATTGCCCGCAGCGAAGAAAAATTAAAGGCGTTGCAAGCGGAAACCTCGTTGCCCTTGCGCGTGTTCCCCCTCGACTTATCCAAGACGGAAAGCACGGACGAATTAAAAGCCGTGTTCGACGAAGAAAAGCCGAATATTCGCTATCTCATTTGCGCGTCGGGCTTTGGCAGATTTTGCGCGGTGGCGGACGACGATCCCGCTATTTTGCAAAATATGATTGACTTGAACTGCCGTTCCATCGTCGGCGTAACGTCGGCGGCCCTGCCCTATCTTTCCAAAGGCAGCGCGGTGTTGTTGATTGCTTCCGTAGCGGCGTTCCAACCTATCCCCTACCTCGCCACCTACGGCGCAACCAAAGCGTTTGTGTTGTCCTATGGCAGAGCGCTCAACCAAGAGTTGAAAAAGAGCTGTGGCGCGCGCTGTCTGTGCGTATGTCCGTTTTGGACGAAGACGGCGTTTTTCGATAGAGCCGCCGCCGAAAAGACGGTTGTCAAAAAATACACGGCAATGTACGAGCCCTCTCAAATCGTAACGCGGGCTTGGAAGGACTTAAAAAAGAAAAACTGTGACGTATCCATCTTTGGCGCACAGGCACGCGGACAAGCTTGGCTTGTCAAAACCTTACCGCATAAATTGGTTATGTCCGTTTGGCAAAAGCAACAAGGCTTATAAGCAGAACACAAATCAAAACGCACCCACAAAATGGGTGCGTTTTTCATTTCATCGCGTATATGGGTGGGTTATTTTATTTCTTCGATAGAAACCCGAAAGCTTTGACCGTTTAAAAAATGTACTTGCACGGCTGTTTCTTCTTCCGTATATGTAGCAACCATTTCTTCCCTCATAAGCAGCGTAATCTCTTCCGTCAAATCTTGAACGGAAATGTTAAATTGTTCGTTTTTCATTTTTTTACTCCTTAAACTTATTTAAAAATAAATCGCGCGCTGATTTACTTCTATCATATTATAACATTTAGTTTCGGCCACAAGCAACTGTTTGGTGCTCAAACTAAATAAAATTAAGGATAGGAGTGGATTTTTATTATGGTTGTTTTGTCGAAATTTGCCGAAAACCTTTTAGCGCTTATGCAGGAGCATAATTTAAACGCGCCCGCGCTTGGTAAAATCTTAAATATAGACCGAAGCAATATTACAAGGTATTTACGCGGTGAACGTTTGCCTAACTATCATCTTTTTATTGCTATTATTGAATACTTTAACGTATCCGCCGACGTTCTTCTTGGTCGAATAGATTTTTGTGAAACGCAAGCGTTTCAACCCGTTAAGCCGTTCGGCGATATTTTAGGAAATCTTTTAAAAGAAAGCAAGGTAACGCAAACGCAGTTGCAAAAAGCTTTACATTTTTCGAGCGCAACCACCTACACGTGGCTTACAAACCAAAGAATACCTTCCATTACGCATTTAGACGAGTTAGCCGATTACTTGGACGTAACGGTCGATTATTTACTTGGAAGAATATCTTAAACAGAAAAACGCACCCAAAAATGGGTGCGTTTTGTTTCGTTTCTTATCCTATATTAGTTAAGGTCGGACGCGGGTGCTTCCCCTCTGTCTTCGGGGAACATCGTGCCTGCGGGGATAACGGGCAACATCAAGGGGTTGATGAATGCGTTTGCCGTTACGGACGAAACTGCCGCGCGAAGGTAAGGATATACGATTTCCGTCATGTTGATAACAAGGTCGTGACGGTCTTCTTCCGTAACCACGTCTTCCGCTTCAAACGCGCCGACAAGACGAACCTTCAAGTTGAAGGGTTTGGGGGAATCTTCCGTGGATTCCACTTTCACTTCAAGCGTCAAGAACCAAACCTTGTCGTTTTCTTGTACTCTTCTAACCGTACGGGAAAATTGGGGTTTGATTTCAAACTTCGTGTCGGGTGCAACCTTAATGCGGTTCATCGAGTAGCTAATTTCTTCTGCCATAATTCTGCCAAGTGCGTATTTCATAATAAAACCTCTGTTTTTTATTTTTTATACGGATAGTATATCACGTATTTCCACCTTTGTCAATCGCAAGCAGGCTACTCACGCCACAAATAAGGAATTATTTATATATAACCGCCTTTTTCCGCTTGTAAACACAAAAAACAAAATTTTTTTATAGAACACGCAAAAAGCGACGTAACGGCTAAATTTACACCTTTTTCAACTTTTGTTGAACTTTCTTCCAGTTTTCACAACAATCAACTTGACAAGCGCCACTATTTTAAGGTAATATAGAGACAGAAATCACGAAAAACCCCGCCTTTGCGCGGGATTTTCGCTACAAAAAGGAAAATGATTGCATGAAAAAAGTAATTATCATCGGCGGTGGCGTAGCAGGCTTTACGGCAGGTACTTATCTGCGCGCAAACGGGTACGAAACCCTGATTTTAGAAAAGAATGCCATAGCGGGCGGCGCTTGCATTGGTTGGGAAAGACAAGGCTGTTATATTGACGGCTGTATCCATTGGCTTGCAGGCTCCAACCCCTCTTCGGGCACGTATAAAATTTGGCGGGACACGCACGCGATCACGCACGAAACCAAATTTTTTGAGCAAGACGATTTGATGAAGATGCGCCACTCGGACGGCAAGGAATTCACCTATTGGACGGACCTTGAAAAATTGGAAGAAGAATTGCTTGCCCTCTCGCCCGAGGACGAAAAGGAAATTAAGCGTTTTGTCAAGCTTGTTCGCCGTTTCCAAAAAATCGATCCCCCCGCAAACAAGCCTATCGAGCTTATGAATTTATTCGAGCTTTTAAAGCTTGCCTTTACGCAAGGCGGGGATTTGTATTGGGTGGCAAAGACGTCCAAGCTTTCCGCGCGCGATTACGTGCAACGCTTCAAGAGCCCCTATATCCGCGACGCGGTGCAGGACTTGATTGCGCCCCACTATAATTTGATGAGCCTTTTGTATATGCTCGGCCATATTTCGGGCAACGACGGCGGTATTCCGCAAGGCGGCTCGCTTGCGATGGTAGAGCGTATGGAAAAGCGGTATTTGAGTTTAGGTGGGCAAATCCGTAAAGGCGCGCCCGTGGCGAAAATCAACGTGGAAAACCACGTCGCAAAGGGTGTTACCCTCAAAAACGGCGAGGTAATCGACGCGGATTGGGTGGTTGCCGCTACGCCTATCGAGCACACGCTCGTTACCCTGCTCGAAAATAAATATCGCGACAAAGAAATGGATGAACGCTTGGCGAGCGTCCGCAATTATCCCATTTATACCTACACCACGACGGTGTTCAAATGCCCGAGAACTTTGGCGGACAAATCCTTGTCTATCAAGCTCCGCTTAAATACCCCCATCACCATCAACCGCCCCTATTCGCACGTAACCTTCCGTAATTATATATACGACGATTCCTTGAAAGGGAGCGACGAGTATTGCGTCATTCAAGCCACAATCCACAGCGACGACGATATGTATCATTGGTGGAGAGGCATGAAGGCGGGCGGCAGATACAAGCAAGAAAAACAACGCGTCGCCGATGAGATGTTGGCGCTTGCGAAAACCGTCTATCCCGATATCGCGGACGAAATCGAGGTAATCGACGTCATTACGCCTTGCACGTACGAGCGGTATTTGAATTCCCGCCACGGCTGTTTCCAAGGCTTTATCCATACCAAGCGCGGCAAAAGCTTGATGCAAAACGGGCGTATTAAGGGTTTGAAAGGGTTTATTTTGGCGGGACAATGGATTATCCAGAGCGGCGGTTTGCCCGCGGCGGGTATGAGCGGAAGATATGCCGCACAGCGTATTTGCCATACGGATAAAAAGAAGTTCAAAGACTTCTAGCAAGCTGAGCTTGCAGGCAGTCTTACTACTTGCCGCACGGTCTTTGATAAGGCTTCACGGCGGTATGGGCAGGCAAAAGCAACAAGGTTTTTAAAATAGCTGAGCTTGCAGGCAGTCTTACTACTTGCCGTACGGTCTTTGATAAGGCTTCACGGCGGTATGGGCAGGAAAAGCAACAAGGTTTTTAAAATAGCTGCGCTTGCAGACAGTCTTACTACTTGCCGTACGGTCTTTGATAAGGCTTCGCGGCGGTATGGGTAGGCAAAAGCAACAAGGTTTTTAAAATAGCTGCGCTTGCAATTTATTTCAACGCATACCTGCCCCCT
>JAFTMQ010000117.1 GCA_017452305.1 Clostridia bacterium
CGTTCCAAAGCGCGGCAAATCTTCTCGATAAGTTTGATTACGTATTCTGTCACAACGAATCGAGTCTTTATAAATATACCGAAAAATATGCCCCTGCGCTGTTTTCCAAGATGCAGACGCTTGTGAAAGAGGACAAATGGCGCGTGATGGGCGGTTGGTATATCCAACCCGATTGCTTGATGGCAAACGGGGAAACCTTCATTCGTCAAATTCGGGAAGGGGAGTTGTTTTTTGAAGAGAAATTTTCCGCAAAATCAAAAACGGCGGTCAATTTAGACGCGTTCGGGCATTCCCGAGGGCTCGTGCAAATCGTCAAAAAATGCGGACAAGACAATTATTTGTTCGTTCGTCCCTACAACGGTTACAACGGCGAACAGATGTCGTTGCCTTCAGAGGCGTTTATTTGGGAAGGCTATGACGGTAGTCAAGTAAAAGCATACCGTGTTACGGCGTATAACACGGGGCTTGGTATGGCGCTGGAAAAAATCAAAAAGGACATTGATTTTTATCAGGGTGAGAAAATAGCGGCTTCCCTTTGGGGGGTAGGCAATCACGGCGGCGGCCCTTCCGCGAAAGACCTTGGTGACATCGAGGAATTTATCCATACTTCCGAGATTGAAATTGTCCATTCTGACCCGGATACATTTTTTGCAGAACTCCAACCCACGGCGGTATATTCACAATCGTTGATTCCCTGCATGCCGGGTTGTTATTCTTCCATGATTGGCTTAAAGCAGAAGTTTAGGGAACTTGAAAAAGACTTGTACTTTACCGAAAAAATGCTTTCCGTTGCGGAGCTGAAAGGCGTCAGCGTCTATCCGCAGGCGAAAATTGCGGAAGCGGTGGAAGATTTATTAAACGTACAGTTCCACGACGTGTTGCCGGGGTCTTGTATCAAGGCAGGCGAAGAAAACGGCTTCCGTTTTATCAACCACGGATTAAAGGAATTGGAACAGATTCGCACAGACGCATTCTTTGCGCTTTGCAAAGGGCAGCCTGTGGCGGCGGAAAACACCTATCCGATTTTGGTGTTTAATCCCAAAACGTATAGCGCGGAACAACTCGTTGAATGTGAATTGTCGATTATCCCGACGGAACTTTACGAAGAAGAATTTTCGCAGATTGAAATTTACGATGAGAGCGGCAATAAGCTGATTTCGCAAACGGTCAAAGAAAGCAGCAATCAGAGCATCGATTGGCGCAAAAAGGTTGTTTTCTACGGAAAGTTAAATCCTTTGGGGATTACTCGTTTTACGGCGAAAACAGTGGTGAAACCGCAAAAGACCTATCCCGTTAACGAGGACGTGGTATTCGATAACGGCGAAAAGAGAGTGGTTATCAACGCCAAGAGCGGCTTGATAGAAAGCTACATAATAGACGGCGTGGAATACGCAAAGGGCGGTTTGTTCAAGCCTTATATGTGGGAAGATAACGCCGACCCTTGGGCGATGTCTGTTGCGCAGAGAACAATCGGGGTAGGGGAAAATCCCGTTCCGTTTGAAAGGCTGGAAAATCCCGACGGTGTGTTTGAGAATTTGCAATCCTTTGAAGTTATCGAGGACGGCGACGTGTACATAGGCGCGGAAGCTTTCTTTGGTTTAGGGCATACCCGTATCCGTATCGGTTATAAAATTTACAAAAAGGGAAAGGCGGTGGATGTCGATGTGAACTTGTTTCCGAACGAGGCGAATAGGGCGATTAAATTACACGTACCCGTCATTGGAGAAGGGTATTGCGGAGAGCAAGTTTTCGGTAGAGAAGCTTTGTATGAGGACGGCAGGGAGTGCGTTTCGCAGAATTTCGTAGCAAAAAAATGCGGCAATAAATATCTGGAAATTGTAACGCCTTCCACGTTTGCTTCCTCTTGCAAGGACGGGGAAATCCGCTTCACGCTGTTGCGTTCGGCAACCTATTGCGCGCACCCTGCAGGGGACAGACCGCTTTTGAAGAGCAATATTTTCACGCCGAAAATAGACCAAGGGCAACGTGATTATGCGTTCCGTTTGCAGATAGCCAGCGAGAACGAATTGTCCAAAAATGCGCTGGAATTTGTGGAAAAACCGTACGCGCAAAACATTTTCCCGACGGTGGATGAAAAGAGCGATAACGGCTTTGAAATCACAACGGATAACGGTGAAATAAACGTTGTAACGATTAAAAAAGCTGTACAAAAAGACGGATATATCGTTAGATTGTTTAACAACAGCGAAAAAGAAAATCAAACCCTTTTGAAATGCGGTAACGCAGAAAAACGTTTTGTATTCGGCAAATTTGAAGTCAAGACCGTGCTGTATAACAAAGACGGCTTGACGGAATTTACCGATATGTATATTTAAAAATTAAAGCAAAATTGGAGGAAAAAAAGATGAAAAGAAAAAATTTGCTTTTAAGTTTCATTTGCAGCATGGCAGTTGTGCTTTCGCTGGGCGGCTTGACGGGCTGTTTTGGAGGTAATAAATCCGATGATTCTTCTTCGGTTGCTTCATCTGCGGACGTAAGCGATTCTTCGTCTGAAGAAGTTGGTGAATCTTCGTCTGAAGACGTTAGCCAATCTTCGGAGGATGGCGAGGAATCTTCTTCTGCATCTTCGGAAGTATCTTCGGAAGCATCTTCAGAAACTTCGTCGGAAGAAAATTCTTCCAGTGAAGAGGAAGAAGGCACCGTGATTTATGAAAATGTGCCTATGTCCTTCTCGCTGAAGTTATCTGAAATCACCGACGAACAAAAAACGGCGGCTTACTATTTAAACGGCGTAACGGTAACGAAAGACGGTGAAACGCTTTCGGTTGACGCGGATTTGAGCGCAGTGGATTTCACGGCGGCAGGGGAATATACAATTACCTATTTTGTGGACGGGGAAGACAAGACGGCAACGTGTGGCGTCATGATTTTCGATACGCCCGTTATTACGGCTGAGGATGAAATTTCTATCGATTGGAATTGGTTTGTTGCAAGTTCGGAAATGATTATTGCCGAAGAAGTAAACAAAGTTGTTTCCGTAAAAGACAGTCTTGGTGTAGATATGACTGTTTCTATCAGCGGTTTGGAAAAAAATGCATACGGTTTCTACGGCGCAGGCGCGTATGCCGTAACTTTGACGGCAACGGACGTTGTTGGTAACGTAGCAACGAAAGAAATTTCTTTGACGTTGACGCAAGGCACAGCTCCCTCTATCGAAAACGTAAATATCGATTTGTCGAATATCGCAGTGGCTTTGACCGATTACGAAGTATTCGTGGATTTTGATTTATATGCAGTAGGCGAAGACGGCGTGACGCCTTTAACGAACAAAGAAGTAAAATACGACGTAAGTATCGGCGGCACGGTATTCACGGCAGAATACGTAGCTTCGTTGGCAGGCGCAGGCGAAAAAGAATTTATCGTTGTTTTGTCCAACGCTTATACGACGGTTTCGGCAACGGTAACGGACGACCAAGCTCCTGCATTCAGCTATTCGGAAGCAAGTTCGTTTGCTTATATCACGGGGGAAGAATTTGCTTTGCCTCAAGCAACGAAAAATTTGAATAGCGTACAGGCAATCGACGTGAAATACACGCTTGACGGCGCGGAATATACGGGAAATCCCACCGCGGCAGGGGAATATACTTACGCGATTGAATTTTATCGCGGCGAAGACAAAGTATTGACAAAAGAATACAAAATCGTCCTCGTGGATAATTACGGTTGGAGTGCAAACAGCGTGAAAGCGACCGAAAACGGCAATATTGCAATCACGGGTAAGACGGGCGACGTAAACGCAGTGCTTTCTGCGGATTATATTGCGGCGCAGGGCACGTATAACACGATTGTTTTAAAAGCAAACGTGTTGCAGGAAAGCAGCAATCAAGCGGACACGAACGAAGCGACGGGCCCCAGTTTTTGGTGGATTGACGGTAACACGTATGCTTTGGAAGAAAAAGAAACCTATTACGGTTTGTCCAAAGATTACGTAAAAGAAGGCGCGGAAGTCACGCTTACTTTGCGTGTGGAAGCGGATGTCAGCGCGACGTTTATCTTGCGTAATTTTGACGGTTGGCTGGAAATCACCGACATGGAATTCTTGTATCTGGACGCAAAATTGGCGGCACAACAGAAATTGAATGCAACCTTCCCCGGTTGGGATTACGTTCATCATAACGACCCGAATGCCTACGTGATAGACCAGACCTATTATATTGGCGGCGGCAACTTCACGCTCACCAATCTTTTGGTTTCGGACGCAATGGCGGCAGGCTATAAATACGTAACGATACGCATCAAGATGATGAATGCATCGACGCCTATTGAAGAACTTTATTTCACAACGTTGGCAAGTGGTTATAGCTGGGATCATTATTGGCAGAGCTACACCGGAAACGAAGCGGTTGTTCGTCTGGATTTGAGCAAGTATTTCGATTCCACTGACCTTGCAAACAGCGGCAATAATATCTTGCAATTCAAGGGCAGATATATCGGCGGCAACGATATTTCGGCTGACGCAATCGAAATAGAACTCATCGGCTTTGAAACGGAAGACGTGGCGGATTGCTTCGTGAGCGTTCCTTTGGGCGGCAATTACACCGTAACGGGCGCAATGTACGCAAAAGCGGTTGACGGCAGTGCAACGTTTGCCATTTCCGCAATGGAAAATTATGCAATTTCGTCCGTAACGGCAAGCGGCGACGCAGTTGTAACGGATAACGGCGACGGCACATATACGGTAAATAATATCACGAGAGATACGTATTTGTCGGTTGCGACGAGAAAGACGATGTATGCGGTAACGCTTGCGGAAAGCGAAAATTATACCGCAGACAAATATAGCGCAACGGTGAAAGAAGGCGAATCCTGTACGTTTACGATTTCGGTAAATGAAGGTTTTGAAATTGAAAGCGTAACGGCAGATAACGCAACGGTTGCCGATAACGGTGACGGCACTTATACGATTAGTAACGCTACGGCGGATACCGTAATCACGGTTTCGACGAAAGCGGCGAAATCCAGCTATATTATTACCTTGGCGGCAGGGGAAAATTATACGGCAAGTTTTGCGCAGACGGAAGTAGAAAAAGACAGCGAATATTCCTTCAGCGTAACGGCAAACGAAGGTTATGAAATTTCTTCCGTAACGGCAGATAACGCAACGGTTGCCGATAACGGTGACGGCACTTATACGATTAGTA
>JAFTMQ010000118.1 GCA_017452305.1 Clostridia bacterium
AAATTATCCGTCCTTTTCTATTTTTTCGCTGAATAGTATTGACTTGAATTGGAAAAAATGCTACAATAAGGAATATTCAACGTTCAATGAACGTTATCATGCGCAAAGGAGGGCGAAAATTGCATAATCAAACGACGTATTGCAACGTAAAATGCCCGCATTGCGCAAAAACGCTAAGGGCGCAAGCGATAGAGGGCGTACACCTTTGCAAAGGGTGCGGCGGCATGCTTACGCTTCGTAAATGCAAAAAGCCGACTTCCGTAAAAGCAGAGGAAGGTATGGTGCAAAAAACAGAGAATAGATTTTTGCAATTCTTAAAAAAGAATTGGGCGTATTTCCTTTCCCCTCTTCTCGTGGGACTTTTGTATCTATTCGCGCTTTGGCAAGGGGAGGTTTTTCCGTTCGGAAAATACACGGCGGCAAGCTATGACCTTTCCGCGCAAATTTGTCCGTTTATCGAGCACTTCTTTGACGTAATGCGCGGAAAATCCACCCTCACCTACACGTACGCCTTGGCGGGCGGTATGGACGTTGTGGGTTCGATTTTGTATTTCTTCGTCAGTCCGTTTAGCTTTATTTTCCTGCTGTTTGGGGACGGAAAAGTGGCGCACGCGTGCAGCTTTGTAATGCTATTCAAGCTCATGGCAATCGCCTTTGCGGGCACTTGGTTTGCCAAAAAGCTCTTTAAGGAAATTCCCAACTATTTGTGCGTAGCGGTGGGGGTTATCTATACCTATTGCGGCTATACCTTCGTTGCAAACACCTATATCAATTGGTTGGACTTTTTAATTTATTTGCCTTTCTGCGCGGGCGCATTCAAGCATTTTGTCAAAACAAACAATTTTTGGCCCTTCGCACTTTTGATGGCGGCGTGCATTTATACCTGCTTTTCTATTGCGTGCTTCTCGATGTTCGTTGTGTTCCCGACTTTGGTTCTCTACGGCGTTTTGTGTATCGAAAAAGGCAAGAAAAGCAAGTTCATCGCGTACCTGTGCCTCTCATTTGCCGTTGCCGTGATTGCGGCATTACCCGTTTTATTGCCCGCGCTTGCTTCGTATATGCGTGCAGGCAGAGGGGGCGGCTTCTTCGATAATTTTTGGTTTGGTTATTCCATTTCTTCCAAAACGGGGGAATTTACGGGCTTTGATTCTTCCTTCTATCTTGACAGTGTGGAGCTCGCGCTCTATCGAAAGGTATCCTATATCTTGGCGGATTCCGTCTTCCTTGCTTTGACGATTATTTGGTTTGGGCGCAAGGGCTTAAAGGACCGTTTTGCCAAGTTTATGCTCATGGCGGGGATTTTCACGATGGTGCCCGTGCTTGTGGATGAGGCGACGCTCTTGATGAATATGGGCTCGTATATGTCCTACGCCCTGCGTTTCGGATTTTTAAACGCGCTTTACTTCTTGGGCGGTGCGTGTCTTTGCTTGGAAAATATCTCTTTCAAACGCGCTTGCGCCTACGACGGCACGCCCTTATTTGAAAGCACGCAAAAGAGCACGCAAGCCTCTGTGTCAAAAGTGCAAAAAGTGGTGAATAAGCCACCCATGTCTGCGTTGAAATCCAAAAAACCTGCGCCGATTAGCAAAAAAACCTACGTGGTTTGGCTTGTTGTCTGCTTGGTTATCGGCCTGCTTGCGACGGTGTTCCTTATCTATTACGTCAATAATTATAGAAGCTTCTTGCTTCTTTTTGCGGACGATAAGGAATCGACGGCGAAAGGCTTGAAGGGCTTTGCGTCGAGCTATGCACATTCCTTGGGCGGAATGGACGTTATTCTTCCGCTTTTCCTCGTTGTGTTTATTGTGGTGGGGCTTGGGTGTACGCTCATTTACGGAAAACGTATTAGTCCCCGACTGCTTTCCTTTATCTTGATTGCCGTGGTCGGCACGCAAGTGATGTTCTACAACGACGCGCTCGTGTTTGGTAATCGTTCCGTACAGCATATCGAACTCGCCGATTATCAAGCGCTTTGCGAGCAGTTGGACGAGCGCGAGGACGGTTATTTCCGCGTAAAAGATTACGGCGATGAAATGACCGCTTGTGCGCCGTTGACGGGCAACACGAATTCGTTTAGCGTATTCTCGTCTATGCTTGACGCGGATAACCTTCTCACCTACCAGCTTTTCGCTTACAAGGGCAATGGTAAAAACAGCTTCAAGAGCTCGCACAATACAAGCAAGGGCAATCGCGCGGAGGAGTTTGGCGATTCCTTCTTGGGCTATAAATACGTGATGGTGCCCAAGTCCAAGCTTAAAGACGTGGACAAAAAGACCTATCTTAAAAAGGTGATGACGACGGATGCGGAGGGCAACGAAGTACAGCTTTCCAACGGTAGCTTTTTCGTCTATGAAAATAGGTACGTCTTCCCGATGGGTTATACTTTGAAAAGCGGGGATTTCAAGTTCGTTTCGCCCAACGAGGCAAACGCAACCTACCGTAAGAAAAACCAAGCGGCGCTTTATGAGTTTTTGCGCGGCGAGAATTTAAAAGAGTTTAGAGAACACGATCTCGTCAATGCCGACGACGTAGCGGAGCTTTCCGAGTATTTATGGGATAGAGCCGCAGACGTTGACGTAGGCGCGGGTAAAATCACCGCCAAGGTCACGGCGGAAGAAGGGGAATTCCTTTTCTTGAATTTCGTTGCGTCCAAAGGGTATTCGGTGACGGTAAACGGCAAAAAAGCAGAGCTTATCGAAAACGATTTGAAATTCTTGTCCGTCGCCTTGGAAGAGGGTGAAAACGAGGTGGTGTTCACCTATTCTTCGCCTTACGTTAAGTTTGTTTGGATAGGCGCGGGCGCGGCGGTGTTTGCGCTTTGCGTGGTGGCGGTTGTCACCAAAAAGACCAAGCTCGTGGATAAGTGCGCTCCCGTTATTGCATGGGCGGGTATCGGGCTTGCCGTCGTGGTGGTTGGGGTATTTATGGTTTATCCCACGGGCGCGCTCGTCGCGAAATTTATTGAAATATTAAAGATGGCGATTGCTTAAAAAATAGAGTTTGGATAAAGAATGCAGGACGTTGTTAAGCGTTTTGCATTTTTTTTGTCTATAACATCAAACATAAAATTCGATTTAAAAGTTTGTAAAATCACCCGTTTAGTTATTGCAATTATATGGTTTGTGTGCTAAAATATTATATATTGTAAAAAAGGAGAATGACAATGAAAAAATTTATTAGTTTTTTAATGGCGTTAGTGACGGTAACCAGCCTTGCAAGCTGTGGACAAGGTCACGTACATAAATTCGTAGCCTATGAAAGCAAGGCGGCGACCTGCACAAAAGACGGCTACCAAAAGCTTAAATGCGGTTGTGGTGAGGAAAGCGAGGAAGTTCTTCCTAAGTTGGGCCACGATATGCAGTACTATACCAGCTCTTCGCCCACTTGTACAACGAAGGGTACTGTCAAGAATAAGTGTACCCGTTGCACCAAGATAGAGGTCGTGGAGGAAATCCCCGCACTCGGTCACGAAATGAGTGAAGTTGTAGAGGCGTCCAGAATTGTCAGTTGTACGCGAAAGGGTTGTAACCATCTCGAATTTCCCGAAGGCAACGGCAAGTATGCCGAAACCCTCGAGTTCACGTTTGGTGACGATGACAAGGATATTCTCGAAGCGAAACATAACGAGCTTGTTGCAATTCTTGATGAGGCAGAGGAGTATGATCCCGATCTTCACGCTCTTACGAAAGAAGGGGAGCTTGCGGAAGCATACGCTGCGGCGGAGACACTCTACGAGGAATATAGTGATCTTATCTTTGAGGCGCAGGGTCAATACTCTATCGCGATGACGCTCTACTA
>JAFTMQ010000119.1 GCA_017452305.1 Clostridia bacterium
AAAGAAAAAATGCTTAGGCCGAAGTTTCACGTTACGGGCGGCGATGGTTGGATAAACGACCCCAACGGTTTGGTTTATTTCCAAGGCCGCTACCACGCATTTTATCAATATTATCCTCACGACGTACATTGGGGCCCTATGCATTGGGGACACGTAGTTAGTGACGATTTATTGCATTGGGAACGCTTGCCTATCGCCTTATATCCAGGGGATAAAGGGGATAAAAATGGTTGTTTTTCCGGCAGCGCGATTGTTTGGCAGGATAAATTATGGCTGTTATACACGGGCTTTACCGAAAATAAAGGGGGCGAAAGCATTCGCCAAATTCAATGTTTAGCAAGCAGTGAGGATGGCGTGCATTTTGTTAAACACGGCATTGTCATCGACGCGGATAATCTTCCCGAGGCGTATTGCCCGTGGGATTTCCGTGATCCGAAGGTATGGCGCAAGGACGGTTGTTTTTGGTGCGTTGTTGCGGCGCGTGCAAAGGGTGGCAGAGGCAGAATTTTGCTCTACCGTTCGGACGATTTGTTTACGTGGGAATTCGTCAACGATTTATTTGGGGAAGATTCGCTTGGCGCGATGATTGAATGCCCCGATTACATAGAGGAAAAGGGTATGCTGTTATGTGGCGAGCAATTCCAGCCCAACGAAGGAGATACCCATTTGAATATCCACACCACGCGTTGGTATAGCGGTAAAATCAATTACAAAACGGGCCGATTTGAAATGCAAAAGCGAGGGATTGTGGATTACGGCTTTGACTTTTATGCCCCGCAAACGTTTGCATACGACGGCGCAATGATGGCTTGGTTACAAATGTGGGATAGAAACGTCCCCTCGGAAAAATACGGTTTTGCGGGTATGCTTACCGTCGCAAGAGAGGTGCAAATCCTCGACGGCGAATTGTATCAAACCCCGATAGTAAAAGGCACGCTTGTCAAGCAAGAGCAAGTACAATCGAGCTTGTGTGATAAGGCGCTTACCGGCGCTTTGCGTATTAAGGCAAAAAATCTTCGCGCACTTCGCTTAGAGCTTCGTAAAAAGGACGAGAAATGTGCCTATTTGACGTTGGAAGACGGAAAATGGGTGTTTAGCCGTGCAAATGCAGGCGAGCGAATTTTGGGGCAAGAAAAGGACGCAGACAGTCTTGCAGGGATTCGCCGTATGCCTTTTGGCGGCGGGGAAAGCACGGAACTTACCGTTGTTTTGGACGAATTTTCCGTGGAAATCTTTGAAAACGGAAAAGCGCTTTCTGCTACGATATATCCCGAGACGGACGCAGAGGATATAGTTTTAACCGTAGATGCGGATTCGTGCGTTTACGTTCGCGAGAGTATTGATTGATAAAGGGATAATATTGTCGGCGAATTTTTCGATAAACCAAACAATATTATTAAGGAAACATGAGTAAAAAAATTATTGCATTAATGATATCGTTAATGATGTGCGGTATGGCGTTTGCATGCGCAACGCCTACCAATCCCGACGTAGAAAGCCCGTCGGACAGCTCGTTAAGCGGAATAACGACGGATTCTTCGGATACAACGGACTCCGAATCGACAAGCGATTCCGATGCGGATTCGTCAAGCGATACCAACGAGGAAAGCTCTTCGGGGGGTGATGTTGAAAAGGAAAAAATTACGGTTACTTTCCGCCAAAACGGCGCGGAAGATATTGTGTTGACGGTTGCCGTAGGGGAATCTTTGACGGATATTCCTACGCCGATTGCAAAGGTGGGGTATATTGTCGTTTGGGATAGAACGGATTTTTCTAACCTTGCACAGGATATTATGGTGCAAGCCATTGAAACGGCAAAGACGTACACGGTCACCTTGAAAGCAAACGGCGGTGTACTTGAACAAAGCAGCATCATCGTAACCTATGGGCAAGCCTATGCGTTGCCTACACCTATGCACGGCGAAAATATCTTTGAGTATTGGACGTATGCAGGGGAAGAAGTTGCGGCGCAAGGCGTGTGGGAAATTGACGGGGAAAATCTTTCTTTGACGGCACAATGGAATGAATGCCATTGGTCGAATAATTATTGACGTTAAAAATTTTCTCGGGAGTTCATTTAATTTTATCTTACTATTTTTTCTATTACTTTACTAACGTAGGGCAACTATGCGCAATTCGACGCATGGTTGCCCGTATTTTTTACTATTTGCAAGAGGGGAAAGTTGTAAAATGGTGGCAGCATGTACGTGTTGAATAAAAAATAAGACTACCATGTATGCGTTGAATAAAAAATAAGACTCCCATGTATGCGTTGAATTTTATTTTTTATACGCTACGCTTAAGTATTGATGTGCACATTTGACAATAATAGCAAAGACCAAGGAAGTCAAAATGGATTCCTTGTGTTTTTAATAAAAACTTGTTTTTTGATATAAAAATAATTTGGTGAATAAAATGCCTTATTGGCAGTATTCATTTATGAACGGACTGTGCGGCTTGTTTGACGAGGCAATCGCGGCGACGAACGCAAATTCCAAATTGACGGCGGTGCAGAAGCAACGCTACGTGCAAAACTTGGAAAAAGCAAAACTCACGCCTATGTATATGCGCTTGTATAATGCAAATTCTTACGTGGAATTGACGAAAGAGGACGTTATTTTATTGCGCAAGAATGGATTGATTTGGCGGAAAGCTACGGCGTAACTTGTTATGGCGAGGGCAACAATCGCTTGCTCAACGTTATCAAGGATAAGTATAATTTAAACTAAATTTCGCGCCTTACCAATATGGTAAGGCGTAAAAAACGATAGAATTATAATTTTGTTCGTTTAAATTGTTGCTTTTTATCGAAATAGTTGTTAAAATAAGGTAGGTTAGTATGAAAAAAGATAGATTTTTCGGTATATTGTCCGCCGTATCCGCCTAAGGGGAGTTATCCCAATCGCTTGACGGAAGAGGTGTATCAAATATTAAAGGACGTGGGCGTTGACCATATTTTCGGGCACTTCGAGGATAGCTACGGTTGGAATTACGTCACCGACGCATTGGACGTTTGCGACAAATTGGGCTTGACGTATTTCCCGCGCTTGCGCATTTACGAGCAGTATTTGGCGATTACGGGCGGTTATCACGTGAAAGACGGCGTAACGTATGCAAGCAGAAGCGACGAGGAAAAGGACGGCGAAATTTCCGTGCGAATCCCCGCAGGTGAAAGTATTTTAATTTATTAGGGTGACATCATGAAAAGACTGCATTTGATTTGTAATGCGCACATCGATCCCGTTTGGCAATGGACGTGGGACGAGGGGATTTCTTCGGCAATCGCAACCTTTAAATCGGCGGCGGATTTGGCGGAGGAATTTGATTATATTTTCTGCCACAACGAGGCAATGCTTTACGAAGCTATAGAGGAAAGTGCCCCCGATTTGTTCGAGCGGATCAAGGGCTTGGTAAAGGCGGGGAAATGGAAGATTGTGGGCGGTTGGTATTTACAGCCCGACTGTAACCTGCCCGCAGGGGAAACCTTCGTGCGCCAAATTAGTGTAGGCAAATCCTATTTTAAGGAGAAATTCGGCGTAGAGCCTACGGTGGCGTACAATTTCGATGCGTTTGGGCATAGCGTCGGCTTGCCGCAAATTTTGGTGAAAAACGGTTACGTCGGCTATATGGCTTGCCGTCCAAACAAGCATCAATTTACCTATCCGGGCAGGTTTTTCAAGTGGACTTCGCCCGACGGAAGCTCTATTACCGTTACCAACAGCGACTCGTACGGCACGTGGCTTGGCGAAGCCGTGAAGAAAATCAAGCGGGAAATCGAGGGCGATCCTATGTGGATGCTTGGTTCCGATGCGGGCGAAAAGGAAAGAAACGGCATGGAAGACGTGGACTATTCCCTTTGGGGGGTGGGTAATCACGGCGGTGGCCCGTCCCGTAAGGACTTGCGCGACATTGCGGAATTGAAGGTGGATGGCGTAGAAATTATGCACAGCACCCCCGACGCTTTGTTTGCCGATAATATCCGCGTATCGGGCGAAGTAAAAACCTCGCTTATTACGTGTATGCCCGGTTGCTATTCGTCTATGGCGAAGATAAAGCAAGGGTTTAGAAAGGCAGAAAATTTATTCTACGGCGCGGAAAAAATGCTTTCCGTGGCGCAATTAAACGACATCACTTTCGATACGTCGGATATGAAAACGGCGGAAAAGAAGATTTTGTTTTCCAGCTTCCACGACATTCTTCCCGGCACGGCCGTAGAAGAAGGGGAAAGAGAGGGGCTTTGTGCACTTTCGCTTGCGGAAAAAATTTCGCGCGACTATCGCACCAAAGTATTCTTGCGTATGGCAATGGGGCAAAAACGTGCCGAGCCGGGCGAATTCCCCGTGTTTGTATTCAATTACGCGCCCTATGAAGTTACCGTGCCCGTCGAAGCGGAATTTATGCTCGAAAACCAAAATTGGAACGAAGAAATCCGCTTTGCTCCGCACGTATATTTCCAAGGGGAAGAAATCCCTTGCCAAGTATTAAAGGAAGAATCTACGCTCAACTTGGATTGGCGTAAAAAGGTGGTTTTTGAAGGAAAACTCGCACCCATGTCCTTGACGAGATTTGAAATTAAGGTGACGCCCGTGCCGAGAACGCCCATCTTTTTGCCTGCAAAAGAATGCCCTATGGCGGAAAATATTTCTATTGGAAAGCCTATTTTCGAGGTTTACGACGACACGGCAGACCCTTGGGGTATGAGTGCGAAAGAGCTCAAAGCAATGGGCGAAAATCCCGTGCCGATGCGTGCCATGGCGCCCGCCGAGGTTGCGGAATTTTGTGCGTTTGACGAGGAAACGCCCGCCGAGAAAGTTATCGAAGACGGCGAAATTTTGTCTGTTTACGAGGGACTTTACACCAACGGCAAAACCAATGCGGTGTTGCAGGTGAAAGAGTATAAAAATCATCATTATACGGACGTTA
>JAFTMQ010000120.1 GCA_017452305.1 Clostridia bacterium
ATTAACGTAATTGATTGGCGGTTACAATCAACCCCCAATCGGGAGCACAAGGCGTAGCCTTATCATAGTCCAAGCCCTTGCCCCAGAAATCAAGCAAGACTTCTTCCAGCTCGGGCAAAGAGGTTTCTTCGCCACGCAAATACGCCTCTAATCTTTCCCTGCAATGCTTCAAACGTTGCAACAAACCGCCAAAGCGTGCGTCCTGCACCTCAAAGCCGTGGGGCTTATTTTCTTTATGCCATAACGCACAGAAAACCTCGTACAGCGCTTGCACGGCTTTTTCCGTCTTCTTAAAATCGCCCACGATAGCGCGCAAACGCTGTTCATCGCGTACCTGGTATGCCTCTCTAACGCGCACCCCCAAGTCGTACTTATACGAAAGCGCCTTGCAAAGCTTTGCAAAAACCTCGTAAATATAGCCAAAATTCTCGCTTTGCTTAGCGTAGCGGGCAAATCTTCTTGCCAATTTTCTATATTGCTTATCCACACCTTCTTTGGCTTGCGTATCCAAGCAACCGAAGAAAGGATCGTTATACAGCATATATTTGCTGGGATTTCTAAAGCCCTCTTTATTTCCGCCGACGTAGTTGGGATCGTCCATACCCATCATTCTTTCAAAAGGCTCGCCCGTCAATTTCTCAAATTCCGCCGCAATTTGCTTTCTGTCCGTCACGCCGTCGTAATAGCGCTTCAAATAATACAAGGACGGTAAAACACAGAAGAAGGAGCATTCCTTGCCGTTGTCCCCCCAAAGGGTGAAGAAAATGTTATCCACACCGCGCGCCCTGCATACGTCCATAGCAGGCTTCATCACTTGCAAGCTAAAACGGTTGGCGGGCGCAAAGCCTACCCACGTCCACGTACCGCCCGCAAACCAAATATTCTTGCCGAATTTTTCGTGCGCGGTAACCATTCCGTCGTAAACCGCTTTATGCGTTTGATAATAATCCCAATAAACGAGGCTGACGTCAGGCACGTCCGTAATCGCTTCTTGGGGCAATTTGGGGTTTTTAAGGCTATATTCCCCGTTATTACTCATACGGAAGAACATATCCGACCACATCATCGGCTCAAAACCGTATTTTTTCGCAATTTCCACAACCTTTGCCAAGTGCTTTTTGAGAAGTTCGTAACGATTGCAAACGCCGTGTTTATCCAAATACTTACCAAGCCCGACCATGTGTGCCTCGTCCATGCCGATATGCACCTTGCGCGAAGTGAAATTTTCCGCAAGCGTCGCAAATATATTCTCAATGAGCTGATAGGTACGCGGTTCGTCTATGAGCAAAATATCTGCATAATCGTTGATTTTTCGATATTCAAAATATCTAAAAATCGCGCCCATGTGCGCCAACGTTTGAACGCAAGGGATAAGCTCTACCCCTTTCGATTGACAATACGCGTCGATTTCTTGAATTTCTTCCTTTTTATAACCGCCGCGAAGATAGCCGAAGTAGGGCTCGTTTTTCACCTCGTAGGTATCTTCCGTGTAAAGCTGCAACATATTATAGCCGAATGCGGAAAGATAGTCCACAAATTTTTTAATCACCGACGGCTTCATCACCGCATTTCTCGAACAATCGAGCATTACGCCAAAATATTTCTTGCTCATATTTATCGTCCTGTTTTAAAATTTTATTTTTTTACTTTTTTCTAAAATCAAATAAGCGAACAAGGAATTTGCCCAAGCAAACCAAGAGCGGGAATAAATGGTATCGTCGTCCTTATCCACCGCCTCGTGAATATAGCCCGTACCACCCGTGCTGTTTATCACCATTTGCACGCATTCCCGTATCTCCGTCTCGTCCTCGCTCGTCAAAGCGCGGATAATGAGCGACAACGGCCACACGCGGTTTTTAGGAGTGTGCGGACTGCCTATCCCCTTCAACACCTTACCCTCGAAATAATACGGATTTTCAAAGCTTAACATAGACGCACGCGTATTTTGATACACGCCCTCGTCGATATGCGGGTACTCGTAATAGGGCATCGCGAGCAAGTTGGGGATATTCGCGTCGTCCATAAGGTTGTAATTGCCGAGCCCGTCCGTTTCCAACGCGTATATCTTTACCCCGTTTTTTTCAACGATGGCAAACCTATCGAGCGCCGTTTGGATTTCCGCCGCCAAATCCTCGCACACCTTCGCGCGAGCACTATCTTGCAGCACCTCTTTAAACAACGGTGCGAGTTTGGTAAGCACCGCCACAATAAACATATTGCCGGGCAGATAATAGCCGTATTGACACTTATCGTCGCTTGGACGGTAACCCGACCAAACCAACCCGCAAGGTAAAACGGGCTCGCCTTTACCGCACCAATATTTTTTATCGCGGTTGTAAATCTCGTGATAATACGAGGATTTTTCCGCGTGGGCCTGCTCGGTGCGGAATACGTCGATAATCCTATCGAACGCTTGCATAAAGAGGCCGTCAAAGCAAGACGCATCTTGCGTTTTTTCGTAATATCTCGTCAACAGCCAAAGCGGATAGCAAAGAGAATCCAATTCAAACTTTCTTTCCCAAACCCACGGGGATTGCTTATCCAAATCGTAGGCGTGGCCATTCCCGTTTGCCTCGCGATTGAACGCGTTTGCGTAAGGATCGATTAAGATATACGTAAACTGCTTTTTGAGTAAACCTTTGATGAGCTTTTTCACCGACGCACATTCTTTTGCGAAGTGCAAATATTGCATAACTTGCGCCGACGAATCCCTAAGCCACATCGCAGGAATATCCCCCGTAATAATAAAGGCGGAGCCGTCTTCCTCAAAAAAAGTCGTCGTATATAAAGTGTTAAAAAAGCACCTTTCAAACGCGTTTTTAAGCGTTTCGTCTTGTAACGTAGCTTTAAAGGCTTCGACGTGAGCGCGCAAATCGGAAAAAGCGTCCTCGTTCATTCTGTTGTTAATATCGCTTAAACGTAAGCGTTCGCCGATAATTTCTTCTATCGCTTCCATATTTTTCTCAATCGTGGCAGTGCTCTTTGATGAACTTCGCTACGCCTGCCGACCAACCATGGCAGAGGCTATGTCTAAACCCAACGTAGCAATGCGCGCCGTGATCGCCGTGGATGTCCTCTTTCGTATCGTCAAGCTCGTCAATTTTGCCCGAGCCTTCCAACCAATCCATGTTGAAATCTTCCCAAAACGTCGTTGCGCCTCTATCGAGCATCGCGCCGTAGTATTCCTTCATTAGCTCGATAGCGAGCTTTTCGTCGCGCGAAGCGATTGCCGTCAATATATAATAGCTCATAAACGTCGAGAAGCCCTTTGTGCCGCCGACAATGAGTTTCTCGTATTCCGCGTCGCTCAACTCGCCCGTGGCAAAATACTTCAAGGCGACAACCTGCTTTTTCTCGTGCGGGCAAATGGGCTGCACGTTAAGCTTTTGCTTGATTTTTTCCGCTTTTTCCGTGGATAAACCAAATTCCTTTAACAAATAAATCGCCGCGTTTATACCCATAAGGCAAATGGCGCGCACGCCGAAAAGTTCGTCGGGGGAATCCTTGGTCGGCCAATCGACAAGATAACGAATTTCCTTGTTTAACTCGCCTTGTTCATCCACCATACTATCGAAACGGTCAACAAGCCCCACCAAATAGTCGAGCTGTTTCTTTACATACGCCTTGCACTTAAATTCCTTGTAATGGTCGGCAAGGACGATAATCCACCACATCGAATAGGTGTAAATGCCGTTCATAAACTTGGGTAACGGCGCGTTTTTTTTGCAAAGATCCAAAGAGTTTTCCACGACGGGAAGCCGACCGTAAATAGCGCTTAACGCCATAACCTCGGGGGCTAAATCGCCCATCCAAACAAGTCTGTCGCGCTTAATACCGTCCCAAATATACCCCTCGGACGCGCACAAATCCACCGTGCGCTTTGCCGCCTCGAAAATATCCGCAATCCGCTTATCCTTGCCTTGGTAGGTATAGATAGGCTTTTTATAAAATATACGATTTACGCAGAAAATATTTTTGAAATAGATATATTTTTCTTCTAATAAATCGATACGGACAAAGCGGAAGCCCGTCTGTCCGATGGTCACGTCGCCATATGCGCAAATAAACGCTTCAAAATCGCGCGGGCTGTGCGCGTTTTGCGAATTTTTTTCGCCAAGCGCAGAGCTAACTTCCCCAAGGCTTTCGCCAAAGCGAATACGCACCTTACAATTCCCTTGATAAATCCAGTTGGTAATCAAGCGGACGCCGCCGTGCATTTCCTTGCCGAAATCCAAGATGACGTATGCGCCTATACCCTCGATTTTAAAGTAATTTTTCCATTCCTCTACGTTGTAGTTGATAATCGCGTACAAGCCCTTATCAATAAAAAGGGTATCTTGGTAGTCGATTTTCTCGCCTGCAACCACTCGCGTAGGTAAAACGTGCTCAATTTTCATATTTGTTTCCTCACTTTGTCGAAGAATTTACTTCATAATTTCCACAAAAATTGCGTCACCGACCTTTAAAGCAAAGGTATATTCGCCCTCGGCGTTGGGCGTTGCTTGTATTTGCTCGCCGCGGAAATAGAATTTCTTTTCCCCCTCGGGCAAACGCGCGGAAAGGCGCATAGGCGGAATACCGTCGAACAGCTCGTCACGGACGTTGCCGAGATTTTCGAGCATGTACAGCTCGTTTTCGCCATTCGTTTGACGGGTGATGAGGGCAACCCCTTTATCCACGCTTACGGGAATGGGGCTCGGCTCGTCCTCGTAAAGGAATTTCGTCCAATCGAAGTCCTTGCACGTCTTACCGCTTTCCGTAACGATATGCGAGCTTTCATAACGATAATTGCGCAATACGACGGAAAGATTTTTCATTTCCGAGATGATGCGCTTGGTATATTCATATAATTTCGTGCGCGAACCGTCCAAATTGATGAACGCCGCGCCGTCCATTTCGCCAAACGGGCCGTCCTTGTACTTAAAATCGGGCTTTGCCATATAGGTGTAGAAAGAATACTCGCGCACGCCAAAACCCATCGCCAAGTTGGTTTGCCAATACATATCGCTTTCCGTCATTCTGCGGTTTTGATAGTTGCCATTCCAAATGTGCGCAAAGGATTGCAGGACGGCGCGGAAGTCGATATTCCGTTCCTTGCACATTCTCGCAACGAGTTGGTAGTTGGGCAAGGTGTTACCGCTGATGATATACTCGCGGCGGAAGGGATATTCGTCGAAGTGGATATTGTCCGCTTGCGTAATTTCTTGGAAATCGCCGACGTACCTTTTGTAAATATCGCTGACCGCAAGCGTTTCCGTCGCAATTTTGTCCGTCGCAACGTCCTCGCTGTACCCCTTTTGCGGAACAAGCAATTTTTCGGGCGCGGTCATGGGCAATAAATTGCTTTGCACGTACGCGTCAGGCAGGATACGCTTGAGCGAGCGCATGATTTGCCCATAGGCAGGGAATTGATCGTACAAGGGTTCGTCAAAGAGCTGTATGCCGTAAAAGCCCTCTTGCGTAGCGTAGGGTGCGACGCACTCCGCAACCGCCTTGTCAAGCTCTGCTTCCGTCGCAAACATTTTGCCCTCGCCGACGAGGTCGCGCTCGTCGCGAATCCAATGGTCGAAGCGTCCGTCCGTAACGAGGATACGCGTACAGCCGCCCTTTAACGCCTCTTTAAAGACGAGTTGGCAGTTGCTACCTTCCCATTCCTCGCCCTTATAGCTGTTTTCGCCGCGGGCTTGCACCATATTGAAACCGCATTCCACGTACTCGGCATAACGTTCCGCCGTGCGGAAATCCTCGCCGTAAAAATATTTATAGCCGTTGATTGTAAAATATCCCGAAGTCGGACAATTATAACAGTAAAATAAATATTCGTTGTTATTCTTCATTATTTTATCCCTTTTCCTTCCTATTGTCAAGTAGCAAAAACAAAAAACTATCTTATATAATAAGATTTGCCCTATTTTTCGTTAAAATTTAACGGGGAAAAAACCGACAAGCGGCATTCCCCCGTTATCCATGTTTGTATGTTTTCGCCGCTATTATTTACGATTTTGAATATACGCGTCGTAATAAGGCAAATACGCCTTCGTATTTTCAAGCATTCTGTCGAACAGCTCCCTCGCTTTATCTACGTTTAAACACATATTCGGGTTATTCAAGAAAACAACGAATGCCTTTTCGTAATCCCCCGAGAGCGCCGCGTCTGTTATCGCTTCTTGTTCCTCGATAATACGCATAATCAAAGCGTTCAAATCGGCAGGAATGGGGCCACCATGTACGGGTTTAACGCTATTTCCCGAGAAAAACGCGTTGGTTTCCACAATCGCGCCGTAGGGGTTGTTTTCCACCTGCCCAACGTTGGGAATATTGACGTTGGTAACGAAATCGCCAAGCCCCAAAAGCGCCTTGATTTGACGGACGGTTTCCTCGCCCGTTTCGCGCAATTCAAAAGGCTTGCCGTTATAATAGTCAAGCGCTTTTTGCTTTCTTTGCTCCAATTCGATTTTGCGCCAAGCGACCGTCGTCAAAGAGAAGCCGTACTTATCCTCCACCATCTCTTTGCTTTCCAAAAACCATTTACCGGGACAAAATTCCGCCAAGTGTCTATCGCCTGCCGCCGCAATCGCGCCATAGCGCTTAAACAACGTGAATTTCACCAATTCTTTGGTGACGTACGCGCCGTTTGCCCAATGCTTTGCCTCGACGCTCTGTTCCAAGCCGTTAGGGTGCTCGTCAATGTACGCATTGTAAATGGGAAGCAAATCCATCCCCTTGTACTTGGCTTCCGTCAAGAAAGTGAAGTGATTTACACCCACGATATTCACGCGGATTTCGTCGCGCGTGGCTTGAATACCGAATTTTTCTTCCAAAATCTTCGCGAGCAATTTTTGCGTGCCGAATACTTCGTGACAGCAACCGAACGCCTTGATTTCGGGGAAGGTTTTATACAGCGTTTTTACGCACGTGGACATGGGGTTGGTGAAGTTGATAACCCAAGCCTCAGGGCAATATTCCTTAACCGCCAAAGCAATATCGCGGAACATCGGCAAGCAACGCAAAGCGCGCACGATACCGCCGGGGCCCGTCGTATCGCCTACGGGTTGGTAAATGCCGTATTCCTCGGGAAGATGTACGTCGCTTTCCATCTCGTCGAACGTGCCGGGCAAAATGGAAACAACCACGAAATCCGCGCCCGTCAAGGCGTCGCCGATTTTTTCGCAAGCCTTATACAGCCACTTACCTTTTACGTCCTCGCGTGCAGAGAGCGTATTGCCGATTTTTTCGTTAATTTTCGCGCCCTCGAAGTCAATGTCGTATAAGCGCACCTCGCCGCCGATTTCCTCATCCTTGGCAAGGTCGTTCATCAAATTGTGTGCCCAAGCGCG
>JAFTMQ010000121.1 GCA_017452305.1 Clostridia bacterium
CAATCAATCTTTGCGCGTATTTCAACACGCACGGAATCCGCATTTTGGGTACGCCCGCGGATAGCGTAGATAGAGCAGAGGATAGAGAGCGCTTTGAGGCACTGCTTGAAAAATATGCAATTCCTCGTCCTAAGGCAATGACGGTTATGACCAAAGAGGAAGCGTTGGCGGCTGCGGAAGCATTGGAATATCCCGTTCTTCTTCGTCCCTCGTACGTTATCGGTGGTCAAAATATGACGATTGCCTTCACCCCCGAGGACGTTTGCCGTTATATGGACGTTATTTTGGCGCAGGGCATTGAAAATCCCGTGCTTTGCGACCAATATTTGATGGGCACGGAATTGGAAGTTGATGCAATTTCGGATGGCAAGGACGTGCTTATCCCCGGCATTATGCAGCATATCGAGCGCACGGGTATCCACTCGGGCGACTCCATCGCCGTATATCCGCCCTACAACCTTGAAGATTCTATGCTGGAAAGAATTATCGAGGTTTCCACGCAGCTCGCGTTGGAACTTAAAACGAAAGGGCTTATCAATATTCAATACTTGATTTATCGCGGACAGCTTTACGTTATCGAGGTGAACCCTCGTGCATCGCGTACCGTACCTTATATTTCTAAGGTAACGGGCGTGCCGATGGTAGAGCTCGCAACCAAAATCATTGTCGGCGCGAAGCTTAAAAAGCTTGGCTACGGCACGGGCTTATATCCTTCCTCGCCTTACGTGGCGGTCAAAGTGCCTGTATTTAGCTTTGAAAAGTTGAATGACGTAAACTCGCAGCTCGGACCTCAAATGAAATCGACGGGCGAGGTGCTCGGCATCGGTAAAACGATAGAGGAAGCGATGTTTAAGGGGCTTGTTTCCGCAGGCTTTAAGATGTGTCATCCTTCCGAGCGTCGTTCCGTCGGCGTATATATGACAGTGAACGACCAAGACAAACTCGACCTTCTTACGATTGCCAAGAAATTTGGCGATTTAGGCTGTACCATGTACGCAACGAAGGGTACGGCAAAGGTCATCACAGACCTCGGCTTTGAGTGCCAAGTCGTGGATAGACTTTCCGCTACGGACACCGTCATTAAATTGATGGACGAAGGGAAAATTGACTATATTGTTTATACGGGCAAGACGGACATTGAGTCCATCAACGACTTCATTCGTTTACACCACCACGCAATTTTGCTTGGTATCACGGTGCTTACGGCGTTGGATACGGCAAACGCGCTGGCGGATATTATCGCAAGTAAATTCACGGAAAACAATACCGAGCTTGTCGATATCAACGCGTTGCGTAGCGAAAAGTTGAAATTAAGCTTCACAAAAATGCAATCCTGCGGAAACGACTTCATCGTTTTTGATAATCGTGACGGAAAAATCACTTGCCCCGAATCGATTGCCGTCAACTATGCATTGCCTCATTACGGTATCGGCGGCGACGGGATCGTGTTGATTGAAAATTCCGAGGTTGCAGACGCAAAAATGCGCCTTTTCAACGGTGACGGTAAGGAAATGCCCACGGGCGGCAACGCAATCCGTTGTGCGGGTAAATACTTGTATGAAAAAGGCATTGTCCGCAAAAACGATATGAAAATCGAGGTCGGCAAGGGTATTTGCGAGGTGAAAGTATATTCGTTCAGCGGTAAAGTGAACACGGCAAGCGTAAACCTCGGCAAAGTGGAATTGGAAGGGAAAAAGATTCCCTGCACCTTCAAGGAAAAGCAAATCGTTGATAAATCGGTGCGCGTCGGCGGAAAGGATTATAAAATCAATCTTGTCAACGTGGGTAACCCTCATTGCGTTATTTTCAGTGACCAGGTGGACGCGATCAACTTGGCGGCTGTCGGTGCGGAATTTGAAAACTGCGAATACTTCCCCGAAGGCATTAGTACGGAATTTGTGCGCGTTGTCAATAAAGTTACTTTAAAGATGCGCGCTTACGAGCGTGGCAACGGCGAAACGTGGGCTTGCGGTACGGGCGCTTGCGCGGCGGTTGTTGCGGCGGTGCTTGGCGGGTATTGCGAGATGGATACCAACGTAACGGTTAAGCTTCGTGGCGGTGATTTGACGGTAAATTATCATTCCGACGGCGAAGTAGAGCTTAGCGGAAACGTCAAGACCGTTTACGAGGGGATGCTCGAAATTTAATTAAAAATATTTGTAACGGAGAAAAGCAAATGGATCTTTTTTACGAAGAAAGCGCTAAGGCGAAAAACGGGGAGAAGAAAGAGAAAAAATATGCGGTTTTAAACGTATTTTCCAACATCTTTTTGGTTCTCGCTATTTTGATTTCTGTTTTATTCGTGTTCTTTATTCCCGACGTCGGTTTTATGATATT
Organism: Clostridia bacterium; assembly: GCA_017452305.1. Classification (GTDB taxonomy): domain Bacteria; phylum Bacillota; class Clostridia; order Christensenellales; family Borkfalkiaceae; genus Scatosoma. Next base: position 2,338 of record JAFTMQ010000121.1, read on the forward strand.
CTTTGGTTCGGGTGCGTTATCGTCCTTTGGTATGTGGTTTGTCTTCTTCAAATGGAAGAATATGACAAACGTTTCCTATGATTATGCGCTTGTTACCGACGAACTTCGCATTTCCAAGGTTATCAATACGAATAAAAGAAAGCTCGTTGCGCGTATTGCAACGGAAGCCATTATTCAAGTTGGCGACGTGGACGCGTCTTCCTACGATCGTTTCAAGGCTGATCCGAATATTAAGAGCGTAATTTGCACCTCAAACGAGGAAGCGGCGGACGGCAAATTCTTTATGTACATTTTGGCGGACGATAACGGCAGAAAGCTTTTCGTGTTGGAGTGTCGAGAAGAGCTTTTGATAAATTTAATGCGCGTAACCAAGCGTACTGCGTTGGATAGAGATTACGTTTCGCAAGAAAAGAAAAAGCAACAACAGGTATGATTTATTTAGATAATGCGGCAACGACAAAACCGTCCTTAAAGGCGGTAGAGCGTGCGCAGATTTACATTACGGAAAAATTTTATAATCCTTCCGCTTTATACAAGGAAGGTTTTGCATTACAGAGCGAGCTTAAAAAAGCGCGCTCCGTTCTGCTTAATAAGGTTGCGGACGAAAGCGCGTTTGAAGTAATTTTTACTTCCTGCGGAACGGAAGCGGACAACCAAGCCATTTTCTCTTTCGCACGGCGCGGAAATGCCGTTACGACGGACGGGGAACATTCCGCAGTTTTGGCGGCGTTTCACGAATTAAAAACGCGTGACGTGGCGGAGCCTCGTTACGCACCGCTCACCAAGGAAGGAAAGGTGGATGTGGAAAAATTGCTTGTGCTTGTAGATGA
>JAFTMQ010000122.1 GCA_017452305.1 Clostridia bacterium
CTTTTTCGCGCGCGCTATCTGTCACGAGCTTGACCATTTGGACGGGGTGTTGTATATTGACAAGGCCTCGCACGTCGAGCAAAATTAAAACGACGTATATACGTCGCATTTCCACGTTGTTGCTCCGTGCCCCTAACTCACGTACTACTTGTACGTTCCTGTCGGGGTACTCGCAACGCCTTGAACTGCTCGCATCTACGCCGTTTTAACGGTTGGGATAGGCAACGTAATATCACAGCCACAATTCATGACGCCAAAGGCATCAATTCACTGCGACCAAAAGGAGCATTATGAAAATCCTATTTGCAGGCACGCCCGATTTTGCGGTTGCGCCCTTGAAAAATATCATAGAAAACGGATTTGAGGTGGTGGGTGTCATCACCCAAACGGACAAGCCGCAGGGCAGAAAGGGGATTTTAACCCCGCCGCCCGTCAAGCAATTCGCGTTAGAGCGCGGCTTGCCCGTGTTACAGCCCGAAAAAATTCGTGAGCAAATCGACGAGGTACAGGCGTTTGGCGCGGATATCCTCGTCACTTGCGCATACGGCCAAATTTTGACGCAAGCGGTGCTTGATTTATTCCCGATGGGCGTGTGGAATATCCACGCAGGCTTGCTCCCCAAATATCGCGGCGCGTCGCCCATTCAAAGCTGTATTATAAACGGCGAAAGTACGACGGGCGTTTGCGTGATGAAGACGGAATTAGGCTTGGATTGCGGCGATATATTACTCGTGGCGGAAACGCCCATTACCGAAACGGAAACGTATGGAGAGCTGTCGGATAGGCTGTCCGTGCTTGGCGCGGAGACAATCGTAGACGCGCTCCGTCTTTTAGAGAGCGGAAATTACACCTTGACGCCGCAGGGCGAAGAGGGGGTTGGCGTGGTGCGGAAAATTAGCAAAGACCACGCGAAAGTCGATTTTTCCAAATCCGTGAAAGAGGTGGTGGATTTAATCCGCGGCATGAACCCTGCGCCCGTGGCGTACGCCGAGCTTGACGGCAATAAAATCAACCTTTACCGTGCGGAAAGAGCGGCGTTGACCGACGAGGAAAACGCGGCGTTATCAAGTGCGGTTTGCGGCGAGGTGCTTTCGGACAAGCCCAAGCGTGGCTTGCTTGTCAAATGTGCGGACGGGGCGGTGAAAATCCTCGAAGTGCAGGCGGCGGGCGGTAAGCGTATTTCGGGCGGCGATTTTATCAACGGCAGAAAAGCGCAAAAAGGGCAGGTGTTTACATGTTAAGCAATCCCGTTTACGATCCCTTTTTGATTTTGACGAAGGTGTATTCGGACGGCGCGCACGTAAAGCAGGCGATTGCCGACACCTATATTGAGGAGCAATTCCGTTCCCGCACTGTAAAAATTGTGTACGGCGTGTTGGAAAACGACGGATATTTTGATTTTTGCATGAAACATTACGCACCCAAAGCGCCCAAGCTTGCCGTGCGGACGATCCTCAAAATTTCCCTTTATATGCTCTTGTTTATGGACAAAAAGCGGTATATGGTTACCGACTGCGCCGTCGATTTGTGCAAAAAATTAGGCAAAAGCGGCGTGAGCGGATTTGTCAACGCCTTTTTGCGTAGGTTTGATCGGGCGGCGGTGGATAGCGCGTTGCCCAAGGGCTTGGCAGGGGAAGCTATTCGCGCTTCCTATCCCTTGTTCGCCTACGAAATGCTCAAAAAAGAATACGGCGAGAGGGCGGCGGCGATTGCTTCGGCGCGCTCGGCAGGGGTGTCCGTGCGGTTTGAACGCGGGGAAGAAAAATACCTTGAAAGGGCGCATATTCAAACGCCTTTTCCGCACAATTATATTTTTGAGAATTTTGCGCGCGACGACGGCTTTGACGAGGGGGAATACACCTTTCAATCGGTGGGCAGTATCGCCATTTGCGACTGTGTTTCGCCCTGCGAAAGCCTTTTGGATTGTTGCGCCGCGCCAGGCGGAAAATCCGTTTTGTTGTCCAAAAAATGCGGGCACGTAACGTCCTTTGAATTGCACCCGCACCGCGTAGAGCTTATCCGTCAATACAAGGCGAGAATGGGCGTGGAAAACGTGACGGAAATGCAAAAGGACAGCGCTGTTTTCGACGCGGAATACGAAGAAAGCTTCGACGCGGTGTTGTGCGACGCGCCCTGCTCGGGCTATGGCACGATTAGCGAAAACCCCGACATTAAATTGTTTAGGAAGAAAGAGGATTTTGCCGCGCTTTGTAAGGCGCAAGAGGGTATTTTAAACACCGTTTGCCGCTACGTGAAAAAGGGCGGGTATTTGTATTATTCGACTTGCTCGTTGTTCGCGTGCGAAAACGACGGCACGGTTTCTGCGTTTTTAAAAGCCCACCCCGAATTTGAGGCGGTTGGGTTGGAAAGTCCGTTGCCCCACGATAAGAAGAAGTTTGGGTTGCAGTTTTTGCCTGATACGGCCTATGGCGCGGGATTTTATATTTGTAAATTAAAACGCGTATAAAAACGACGGATATACTTCGCAATACTTTGTCGGGCTGTGGCAACTTTCAGTCACGTACGTCTATGTACGCTCCTTCAAGTTTTCCGCGCCCTTCGCGTCTTGCTCGTATCTACGCCGTTTTTGCAGTTTGGATAGGGCAAGCGAAAGTCATAGCCATAATTCCGCATTTCGCACTCAACATTTCGCACTTGCGGAACGCACCGCATTTCGCATCTCGCATTTTAATTTCCCCAAAGGAGGGTAACAATATGAAAAAAATAATACAAGACCTTTCCTTTGCGGAATTGGAAGGGTTGGTGCTTGCGCTCGGCGAGAAGAAATTTCGCGCCAAGCAGCTTTACGAGGGCTTGATGCAGGGCAAAGCAATCACGCAAATTTCTTCCCTTTCCAAAGCCTTTAAGGAGCGGCTTTGCGAGGAGTTTGAGGACGTTCCCGTGCGTGTGAAAGAGGTGTTTCACTCTGCGGACGGCACGGAGAAATATCTGTTTGAATATGCGGACGGCAACCTCGTGGAAGGGGTGCTAATGAAATACAAATACGGCTTTACGCAATGCGTTTCCACGCAGGTGGGCTGTCGTATGGGCTGTAAATTTTGCGCCTCGACGTTGGGCGGACTTATCCGCAATTTGACCGCGGGCGAAATTTTGTCGCAAATCCTCGTGGTCAACGCCTTGCATAAAGGGGACGCAAACGGGCAGGGGGCGCAGGCGCGCGCCGTCACCAACGTGGTTTTGATGGGCAGCGGCGAGCCGCTCGATAATTACGACGAGGTTTTGAAATTTTTAAGCAACGTAACCGCCGAGGGGGGAGTGTGCATTAGCGCGCGGAATATTTCCCTTTCCACCTGCGGTATCGTGCCCAAAATGTACCGTTTGGCGGACGAGGGGATTCCGTTAAATCTCACCGTTTCCCTGCACGCGACGGACGATGAAAGCCGCGCGCGGACAATGCCCGTTGCCAAGGCGTATAAGATTGCGGAAATTCTCAAAGCGTGCGAGCATTATTTCAAGAAAACGGGCAGACGGTATTATTTTGAATACACCCTTATCGAAGGGGAAAATTGCGACGAGGAGCACGCGAAGGCGCTCTGTCAATTATTGAAGGGCAAGCCCTGCCACGTCAACCTTATCCGCTTGAACGAGGTAAAGGAGCGCGATTTAAAGGCGCTTGGGGATAAGGCGGCGTATCGGTTTTTGGGTATGCTCGAAAAAGGCGGACTTTCCGCCACCTTGCGCCGTCAAATCGGCGTGGATATCGGCGGTGCGTGCGGACAGCTCCGCGCGTCCTACTTAGAGGAGAACAAATGACGAGAGAGGAATGGGCATTTATCATTAGCATTGTGGTGATGCTGGTGATGTGTTCGAGCTACTTTTTTAAGAAAAAGAGCTTATATTTAATCGTACAAGGGATAGGCATTACGCTGCTCATGGCTTCGTATATTCTTTGGCGAGAATATTTTGCCATGGTGGGGCTTGTCATC
>JAFTMQ010000123.1 GCA_017452305.1 Clostridia bacterium
TAGCTGGGTACGAGCTGTTCTTCTGCGAAGGTGAAATAGTCCTCGTGATATTCACGGTTGCCCTCTTCTTGGAAGTAGCTGTTCGACTTACGTCCGCGCGAAGCCACGTACTTATCCGCGTTGGGCAAGCAAATGCCTACCCCCCACTTATTTTCATTGACAAACGCGCACCAACCGCCGTTGACCATTTTCCCGTTTAAGACGTAGTAATAATCCTCACCGACGGCTTGCGTTTTGCTCGATTTTATTTCCGTTCTGCCGTTTTGCTCCCCAACTTCTTTATCGAAAATAACGCCTTGCTTGGTTTCGCAATAGAAGTAGTTGAGGGGGTACGCAAAATAGGTTGCCGGCGTTTCCTGCACGGATATAGACACCTCTTCTATCCCGTAGAATTGCGAAAAGTCGGTATATACATTATCCACCATCAAAGCGCCGCTCTCGTCGAAGTAATAGGTAACTTCAATGTAGCCGTTGGCTTGAATGTTCGTGTAGAAGAACCATTCCTGCGCTTTCATTTTAACGTACAGCTTATCGCTTGCGTACTCATAATCGATAATTTGCGGCGTATGTCCACCGAAATCCCCGCATTGGATAGGGTTGTAGATAGGTTTACCCGTTTCCGTAAGGCCCGGATAATAGGAATCCTTGTCCTCGGGATCGTAGTCGGGCTCGTAGCCGTTCTTGTCGCTAACGTTCAAATAGTAGGAAGGCTGGATTTCTCTGCCGAGGTCGTAGATATTGACCAAGTTTACGTTTGCACTGCTTACTTGCTGTACAAAGTCGGGGTCCACGTCTTTATCGATACAAATATTGCCGTCGGCATCCATATATTCGTAAACGTCCTCTTCCAGCTTCTCAAAGTAGGTGATACAGCCGCCGTAGTAGGGCGAAGTGCCCAACACCGACGAGCCGTCGCTGACGTACCATTCCTCTACCGTGTTCATCGTGCGGTCGGAAATGCCTGCGGAAATAAACCTAAACGTGCCCTCTTTCGTCGAATCCACGCTTTGGAAGGAAATGGTCAAAATCGTCTTGGCATACGCGCCCTGCGCGCCGACGCGGAATGCGTCCAAGAAGGTGCAAAATTCCGTACTGCCTGCCGCAATAAAGAATTTTTCCGTGTTCGTCACGGACGGATCGCCATTCTTTTCATAGTGGATATACCCCACCACGTCCACGTCCGTTTCCACGTTGAGCTTCAAATAGTTTTTATCCTTGATATTGCTGTAAACGTCGTATTCGACAAAGGGATTTGACTTGGGATTTTCCGCATCGTATCTCGGCAAACGCTTTTCCGTCTTGTCGATAAAAATCGTCGTGAACGTATAATCTTCCGTCGTGTAAGGGGCGGAGCTAACGCCGTCGAACAAAGGATTGCCGTGCGCGGAAAGCAAGTCCTTCGGCTTGTCGGGGGTATTCGAGCTGTTGCCCGAATTTCCGCCGCAAGCGCCGATAGAAATGCCTAAAAACGCCGTCATAAGTAAAGCCATGGATTGTTTAAACGCTTTCTTTTTCATGATTACACCCCCGTTTCGATGGAAATTGCACGAATGGTAATTTCCTCACCGCCAAACGCAATGCCAATCTTGCCGATATATTCGCCGACGCGGCTTGCGGGCACTTCGATAACCAAAGTTGACCATTCATATTCGCCCATCAAGCAGTCAATAGGATTTTTATACGTTTCCAAGAAAGGTCTGCAGTCCGTGTCGGGATTGCTCGTTTCTTCGCGCGCAAAGCCCGCCAACACGTCCATGGTATTCACGTTCGTCTTATTTTGATAGACAATTTTAATCTTCGTCGTTTCCGTTACCTGCACGTTTTTAGTCGTATGCGGAATGAAAAGATGCTCGCTCATGAGCGTGGATAAACCGATATACAAGGAAAAGTTCATCATGGGTTGCGTGGGATCTTTTATAAATACGGACGCCTTTAATACGCTGTCGTATTGATAGGTGTTCGTGAGTTCCCAATCCCAACCGTTATAAATATCCTCGTAGGATTGATAATAAGGCAAACCGCCGTATTCGCTCACGCCGTAATCAATGCCCTTAATCAAGACTCTGCCCGTGCCCTCGAAGGTCAAGCGAATGGCTTTGACAATCCCGCGTTCATTTAAGTTGAAGGGCAAGGTTACGCTGTTTGAAACGCCCTTTTTCTCGGTGTCCAAAGCATAGCGATATGCCGACGTAAATTCGCCGTTTATCTTATATTGCACGTTGACTGCGGTAATTTCCGAATCGGGGTGCAAATAATATTGCAAGGTTGCCGTGCCGTAGCCGTCCGAGGTCGCGTTATACGGTCTATCCGCAGACGTTACGCTTGCACCGTCCTGCGTTACCTTGAAGAGCGTACCCTCTCTGTTGCTGTCAAAGGCTACGTCCACGCCGTCCGTCGAGGATAAGCCAAAGCAATATTTATCGTTCAAATTGATACCCACCGTATCATAAGGCACAAACGCGCTCATTTGAATTTTTTCAATGCGTATTGCGTTATCTACGCCCACGGACTCGTAACGGAATTCTATCTTGGAAAGACTGCCTTCCATGCCGTACTTACCGTACAAATTCACCGTGTACGTCTTCGCGTCGTTCATTCTCTTGGCGATTTTTACGTTTGCCGTGACGGGAATACCGATATCGTTATATACGCGCACGACAAGATTATCCGCATACCCGAAATTTTGCAAAGTGATTTCCAACGTCGTCAATTCCGTGATGTCAATCCACTTGCCCTCGGGCACATTCAACGTAAAGCCGTAGGAAGGATTGCCAAGCTCTCTGCCGACGATTTCATTTTCGGTATAGAAAATTAAGCCGTCCACCGAATTATAGACCTGCGCGCCCGTTTCCGCTCCGCTAAACGACGCGTAATCCTTCGGGAATACAAGCCCTTGCGCGTTGTTTTCCTGCGCGTTTGCCGCGGCGTCTAAATCCTTTTGCGAAGTATTGCTCGCCTTGGAAAGCACCTCTTTCACCTCGGCGCTGTCATCGACGGCGATTTCGTAAGGAATGCCCTCGATAGCTTTAATCAAAAACTCGTTGGACCAATCGTCCTCGTTGACGTTTTTATAATTGGCTTGGAAGCGAAGCATACCCAAATAAGAGGACGTACCCCAAACGGAATAGCCGTTTTTATAGACTTCGTACAAATTGAAA
>JAFTMQ010000017.1 GCA_017452305.1 Clostridia bacterium
AGAAGGATCGTGATAAAATTCACCTTTCTTCCAACCAATCACACGTGCCACTTCACCACTTTCAAGAAGTTCTTTCGCGCGTTCTAACATTTTCAATTCAACGTCTTTCATATTATTCGCCCTCCTTTACGCGAAGGTCGGTGAGGCGTTTATTTTCGCCAAGGTCGGTGACCTGCTTCACAAAATCATTCATAACAGCTGCAAAGCGCGCGCCCTCTGCCGCAGAAACCCATTCTACGCGGGTGCGTTCTTTTTCGATACCCATATAATTAAGGAAGCTGTACAAAAGCGCCATTCTTCTTCTCGTGTAGTAGTTGCCCGTTACGTAATGGCAGTCGCCGGGGTGACAACCGCAAAGGATTACGCCGTCCGCGCCCTGTTGGAATGCTTTAAGCACGAACATAGGGTTGACGCGGCAAGAGCAAGGTACGCGAATGATTTTTACGTTTGCGGGATAGGTCAAACGGCTGGAACCTGCAAGATCCGCGCCCGCATACGAACACCAGTTACAGCAAAACGCTACGATAGTAGGCGTAAATTCTTTCTTTTCCGTCGTTACATCTTGCATATTGCTTCTACCTCCGACATAATTTGCTTGGAGCTAAATCCTTTCAAGTCCATAGCCCCGGAAGGACAGGTTACCGTACAAGCGCCGCAGCCTTGACATACCGCAGGATTTACGGACGCTACGCGGCGAACTTCCGTTTTGCCGCCGCCGAGACGGAATTCCTTATCCACGTACGAGATTGCGCCGTAAGCGCAAACGTTTGCGCATTGGCTACAACCGTTACACATCATTTCGTCGGGCATTGCGACGCAAGGGTTGGATTTAAGCTTATCCTTTACAAGCAAGCCGATTACCTTTGCCGCACAAGCGGACGCTTGCGAAACCGTTTCGAGAATGTCCTTAGGGCCTTGGCATACGCCTGCGAGGAATACGCCTGCCGTAGGGCTTTCTACGGGACAGAGCTTCGCGTGCGATTCCGTCAAGAAATTGTTGGTGTCGATACTTGTCGTCAAGAGAGTTGCAATCTTTCTTACGGAAGGCTCGGGTTCGATTGCCGCCGCAAGAACGACAAGGTCGGATTCGATGGTGATTTGCTCGTTGTCGATAAGGTTGGAGCCTTGTACCATCAATTTGCCGTTTTCGTTATAGACTTTGCCGACCATACCCTTGATATAATCTACGCCGTATTGTTCTACCGCGCGGCGGAAGAATTCGTCGTAGTTCTTACCGGGCGTACGCACGTCGATATAGAATACGTGCACTTCGGTGTCGGGATATTTTTCACGAATGAGCATTGCGTGCTTCGCCGTGTACATACAGCAGATTTTAGAGCAATAGGGTTTGCCGCAACCGCTAGTATCACGAGAGCCTACGCATTGAATAAAGGTGATTACCTTGGGATGCTTTCCGTCGGAAGGACGGAGCAAAACGCCGTTCGTCGGGCCTGCCGCGTTCATCAATCTTTCAAGTTCGAGCGAGGTAACGACGTCTTTATTGTCGTGGTAGCCGTATTCGTTGAAGTTATCCAAATCGATAGGCTTGAAACCCGTAGCTACGACGATTGCGCCGTATTGACGGTCGATAAACGTATCCTTTTGTTCGAAATCGATAGCGCCAACGTCGCAGAATTTTTGGCAAATACCGCATTTGCCCGTCTTCATTTTAAGACATTGCGACGCGTCGATAACCGCTACGTTGGGAATTGCTTGTGCGAACGGGATATGGATAGCCGTGCGGGTGTTCAAGTTCATATTGAACTCGTTAAGCCCTTTCTTGGAAGGGCATTTTTCCATACAAAGCTTACAGCCCGTACACTTGGTTTCGTCAACGTATCTTGCCTTGCGGCGAATTTTCACGCTAAAATTACCGACAAAGCCCTTTACCTCTTCGATTTCCGAATAGGAAAGAATGTCGATTTTTTCGTGCTGCGCGCAGTCCACCATTTTCGGGGTCAAGATACAAGCCGAGCAGTCGAGCGTGGGGAAAGTTTTATCAATCTGCGCCATTCTGCCGCCGATGGTTGAGTTCTTTTCCACGATATCTACTTCAAAGCCTGCGTCTGCGATGTCGAGCGCGGCTTGAATACCCGCAATACCGCCGCCGATGACGAGGGCGCGCTTAATTACGGGGCTTTCCCCTGCCGTGAGGGGTGCGTTTAATTTTACTTTTGCGATTGCCGTGCGGACGAGGATAACCGCCTTTTCGGTGGCTTCTTCCATATCCTTATGTATCCACGAACAATGTTCACGAATGTTGGCAACCTCTACCATGTACGGATTGAGCCCTGCCGCTTCCGCCGCTTTGCGGAAGGTAGCCTCGTGCATTCTGGGCGAGCAAGCGCCGATGACGATGCCCGTCAAGTTATGCTCTTTGATTGCTTGTTTGATAAGTTGCTGACCGTTTTCGGAGCACATATATTGGTAGTTGGTGGAAAATACGACGCCGGGTTCGTTTTTGATGACTTCCGCTACTTTTTCCACGTCTACCGTTGCCGCGATGTTACTGCCGCACCAACAAATAAAAACACCTATTCTTTGCATTTTATTCACTCTCTTTATTTAGATTTTTCTTCTTAACCGAATACGAAATTCGGGGAGTTACTTGTTATACTTTCTGTACGCGCTGACCAAAAGCTGCTGCGGGATAAATTCGTCCACGATGGGCGGAATATCCTCTGCCTTTAAGCCGTTTGCGCCCTGCGCCCTTACCACCGTATCGCGCACCGCTTCTACGACAGCCGCAGGCGCTACGCCGCGAGGGCAACGCTCTACGCAAGCCATGCAAGCCAAGCAGTTCCAAATGGCTTTGCTTTCCAAGAGCTGGTCGATTTTGCCTTGGCCGAGCATAGAAACAAATTGATGGGGTTTGATGTCCATATCCTTAAATGCAGGACAGCGCCCCGAGCATTTGCCGCACTTCATACACTTTCTTACGTCCGTGCCGCTTAATCTCATCATATTATCAATGCGTTCTTGTTTCGTCATGCCTCTACCCCCAATGCCTCTGCGAGCAATTCCGTAAAGTATTTCACGGGCAGAATATTTTCGCCGTTGACTTGCAAGTTATACAAGCAAAGCGGGCAAGCGGTGATGACCTCTTCCGCTCCTTTTTCCTTTGCGCTGTTAAGTACTTTGCGGCTCTTTTCTTTGGGCAAGTCGCTATTCTTCAAGGATACGTACGCTCCGCAACATTCGTTACGGAAAGGATAGACGACGGGCGTGCCGCCGATTGCGCGGATAAAGTCTTCGATAATCGTCGGATTTTCGGGGTTGTCAAACGCCATAACGCCGCTTGGACGAAGGAGCAGACAGCCGTAGTACGCGGCGATTTTTCTGTTCAAGGGCTTCACTACCGCTTTTTTAATATTATCGAAGCCGACGACGGTTTTAAGCATTTCGAGATAATGCAAAACTTCCGTTTCCCCTTTGTAGGGCTCGTCAAGCTTTAAATAATTG
>JAFTMQ010000124.1 GCA_017452305.1 Clostridia bacterium
ACGGCGAGGATGTGGTCGCGGAAGTTCCCTTCACGGTGGAAACGACGGAAATTCAAGTGCCTGCACTTCCCGAAGGCATTGAAAGAGAGCATTATACTTACGCTTGGGGCGCATACGACTTGAAGGATTATAAAAACCAAACGGTTGAGGTCGTTTATACGCCGATTGAATACAAGGTAGAATTTGTAAACGACGAAGGCTTTATGATTGCGCCTACCGTTAAATTCACGGTGGAAAACGTTGGCGACGTCGTATTCCCCGACGCACCCAAAGATTATCAAAAAGAAGGCTACACGGCGGTTTGGACTATCGCGCCTCAAGATTTGCAATTGCAAAATTACACGGCGACGGTAACCTGGTCGTTGAACACCTACACCCTCACCTTCATCAAAGGCGAAGAAGAAGTTAAGGTTCCTTTCAACGTAGAAATGACGGAAATTGAAGAACCCGAGCTTCCTACGAAAGCGTATTATACCGCTTCTTGGGGCAAGTATGACTTGAAGAAAGGCGAGGATCAAACGGTTGAAGTAATCTACGAGGCAACCAAATACAAAATTTCCTTCATGTTTGGGACGGAACTTGTTGCCGAGGAATTCTTCACGATTGAGGATAACGAAATCACCGAACCTGCAATCCCTACGCTTGAAGGCTTTGAAGGCGGTGAATGGGACGAATACGATACTACGCGTTTAGAAGACCAAACCGTTCAATTAATCAACTTCACGGCAAGCTCCTACACGCTTACCTTCGACGCAAACGGCGGTTCTTCTGAATCGTTGGATTTGGAAGTAACGTTCGGCGAGGCGTATGAGCTTCCCATCGCAACGACGACGGCGGCTGGTCAATACTTCAACGGTTGGGCTGACGAAAACGGCAACCTCGTTCCTCAAACGGGCACGTGGAAGATCGCAAGCAACGTAACCTTAAAGGCAGTATATTCCAACGTGATGTCGTTCACCGACGGCGTTGTACCCGTGGCGTTTACCAAAGCGGATACGACGGCAAGCTTGGATATCGTGAATATCAACGGCAACAACGTATTGAAGCTCAACAACCCTAGCAGCGGTTCGCCGGCAATGAAGGTTACGACGGCTTGGTTGGCGGAATACTTTGCAGATGAAAACGTGGATTATATCGCATTCGACGCAATCGCAGATATGACAAACAATAACTTCCGCCGCGATACGAACAGAGATGGCGCTTTAACCGCAGTTACTTACGAGCAAGACATGACCTATGATCACGACAGTGACGGTGACGGCACCAAAGAAAAGTATCCTACCACGGGTGTGCGCGCAGACGCTTGGAAGACCTTCTATTTTAGTAGAGCGGACTACGAGTTCTGGGTATCAAAAGGCGTTACGGAAGCAAGATTTATTGCTTCGGGCGGTTTTAGCGCAGGTCAAAACGTGTATATCGACAATATCCGCCCCGTAACGGAAGAAGAACGCCAAGCAGGTATTGGCAGCTTTGAAAGTGCAGGTATTCGTATCAACGACGCTGGCAAGACCTTGTTGTTCTATACGCTTGGTCAAGGCACGACTTGGCAATTTAATATGCAAGTAAGCGCGGGCGTCTTCGCCAACGTAGGGCTTACCAACGACAACGTAACGGACGGTATTGCGGCGCTTACCTTCACGAAAGTGGCAGGAAATCTTACTGTCAGCCTTCCGAGTGATAAAGCTTGGTGCAAAGCGCTTATTACGACGACGGGCTATTGGGCAGTTGACGTTTACGTACCCGTAGGCGCAGGGGCGAAGGTTTCTTCGGAATCTACTGGGCTTAAAAACAGTGTTATTCCTTGCGGTGTTCCCGCGGAAGGTGCTTGGACGACGATTTACCTGTCTGACAGTGTGAGCAAGCTCATCATTAGCGATACCAACGGCGGTACGTACTGCATTGATAACTTCCGCACGGTAACGGCAGAAGAATTCACGGCGGCACAATACGGCTTTGAAGTAGGTACGGTAGGCTTGCGTACAAACTTGTTGAACGACGAAAATACGGCTAGCGGCGCGGCATACGTTTACTACAAAGGGAACGATTATTCTGGCGTAAAGGCGTCCCTCGTTATTGGCGAAGGCAATGGCGCTGGCGACGTAAATGCAGTTTCCAACGTGCGTTTTGATAATCAAATCGTACATGGCGGCAAGTATTCCCTCGCGTTTGATAAGGGCAACGGTTATATGTTTTTCACCCGTCACGCAGAATCGTCCGCATTGACTAACTTCGCAGGTGGCTTTACCTTCTGGATTTATAGCACGGTAGAAATTAACGGCGTAGATAGCAATCAAGTAACGAACGGTGTAAACGGCAAGGTTGGCGGTACGGGCATTATTATTCCCGCAAATACTTGGACGCAAATCACCATCAACGCAGACGAAATCGGCAACGGTAGATTCTTGATTTTGCAAGGCAACTTCGCTGGTACGATTTACGTTGATGATTTTCAACCCCTCAATTAATAGTTTAAAAAAATAAAATAAAGGAATAGAGATTTGCGGTAGCCGTCCTTCAAAACGGCGGCTACTGCGAAAATCAAAAAGGGAAATTAAAAATGAAAAAAGAATATCTTTCTTTGGAAATTGAATTGTTTTTCCTTGCCAACAACGACGTCATCACGGCATCGAGCGACGATATGACGAGTGACGACATATTCGATTAAAGGAGAGTGGCAAAATGAAGAAACAGTTTAAAAAGGTAATGCTTTCTGCATTGGTAACCGCGGCATTGGCTACGGCTTCCACGGCAACGATTTTTGCGGCTACGGCTAAGGCAGATGAAGTCGTTCCCCAAGCGGACGCAACGAAATTTGAAATGGTAGACGGCGCAGCTATCCGTTTAACCAAGCCTTATGGCTTGCGTTTCATTGCGGAATTAGGCGCGGAGACGTATAACGACTTGATGACGAAAGAAGCGGGCGTTACGAAGCAAATGGGTATGTTTATCGTCCCTTACGAGTATCTTAGCGACCCCACGAAATATGTAAACGGCGAGGCGGACGTTGCGGCGGGAAATTATCAAAATTTCAAGCAGTTCATCAACCACGTTTTCTATGATAGCACTGCGGATAATACCAGCGATCCCGACGGCTCGATTTATCAAGTTAAAGGCCAGGACGTTTGGCGTGCAAACGGTGTTATCGCCAATTTAAAATTAAAAAATTTCGACAGAGAGTTTGTCGGTATTGCCTACATTGCGGAAACGGTGGGCGGCGTTACCACGTATACTTATGCGGATTTTGACGAAGAAAACGACGTAAGAAGTGCGGTTTACGTTGCCATCGAAGCGTATGACGATTATAAAGATGACGACGATGCAATGGCAGTCTTTAATGATTACGCACATGGCGCACACCTCAACAGTATGTTCCCTGGTGAAATCGTGGAAATTACTAATGGGAGTGGTGCCGATAAAACGGTTTCTTACACGTATGGCGGCGAAACGTATGATACAATAGACGACTTGGTTGCTGAATGGTCGGACCCTACCTTTAGCGTTTTCTTTGATAAAGCGTCAAACATGCTGTTCATCGGCGGTAAATTATCCGTTGGATATACCCTTTACAATGGCGATTCCAACGGTGAAAAAATTGCATTCAACGACGCGCACGCAACTTGGTATTCTTCCAATGAAGGGGTTGCAACCGTCGATGAAAACGGCGTTGTAACGGCGGTTGGCGTAGGGCAAGCGACGATTACCGCAAACTTTATGGGCGCGACGGCAACTTGCAAAATCACTGTTTTAGACGGCACGTTTGAAACGGTAAGCGAAGTGCCCAACTATATGTCGAATAAGTCGGGCAGAATTGAAAGCTTTGCTATCGTGGAAATGAACGGCAGTAAAGTATTGGAAGCAACGACGACGACAAGTTCCACTTCCGACGTCGGTGTATTCATCACGACGGAAGCACTTGGCGCTATTTTTGCCGATCCCGACGTGGCTTATATGGCGTTTGATTTGAAGTCGGGCGCAACCAGAACGGGTAATAAGGTATATTACCACGGCAACGGCGCATCTTCTTGGACACAATACGAAAACGGTAGTTATGATACCATTCCTACCGACGCGTTTAAGACCTACTATTTCCCTCGTTCGGAATATGAAAATTGGGTAAACGCAGGCAAGGCGGAAGCGCGCTTCGTTATGATTGGCGGCAACTTGGTTTACGGCGGCGAAAAGTTCTATATTGACAATCTTCGCGGCGTAACGGAAGCGGAAAAGACGGCGGATTGGTATAGCTTTGAATACGGTGGTTTGAGAACCAACAACGGCAACTCACCTTTGTTCTATGAGCCGAGCAGCGGTTCGTGGAGTATTGCGTTTAGCAATATCAATTCGGCAACGGCAGGCTTTACAAGCGATATCGTTTCCGACGGTATCCGCGCGTTCAAGTTTACCAAGCTTGCAGGCGACACCGCATTCAGCTTCAACCATAATACCGACACCACGATGGAAACGGCAATGAGAGCTGCGGGCTACGTTTCGCTTGATTTGTACGTACCTGCAGGTTCGGATGCAAAGGTCGTTAAGAACGGTTTTTATAGCGCTTTGAAAGAAGGCTGGAACACCGTTTACGCAAAGGTGGACGCTACGGCAAACGAATGGTTTAGATTTACCGACACGACGGCAAGCACGTACGTTGTGGATAATATTCAATTTATAACCGAAGAAGAATATTACGAAAACGCGTACAGCTTTGAATCGGGCGCAGGCGTTTTGCGTACCGCAGAAATCGGCGATTCTTCGACAAACGGCGGCGTATTCTACTACTACGGCGGCGCGGATATGACGGCAACCTACTCGTTTGCATTCCAAGAAGGCAATGGCAGTGGTGACGTAAACGTAATTAGCAATCCTCGCTTTGACAACACGATTACCCACAGCGGTGCATATTCGCTTGCCTTCGATAAGGGCAAGGGCTATATGTCCGTGCAAATGAGAAACGATAGTACCGCATTTGCAAAATTAAGTGGTGGCTTCTCCTTCTGGATTTATTCCACGACGGCAATCAACGGCACGACGGCAAACAACTTCATCAACGGCGAAAACGGCAAATTCAACGGCGGCGCAGTTATAACTATCCCTGCAAACACGTGGACGCAGGTAGTCGTTACGGCGGCGGATATGAACCCTACCCGTTTCTTGATTATGCAAGGCAACTGGGCAGGTACCGTTTATATCGACGATATTCAACCGATTGACGCAAGTGCGTTGAATACAATTACTTACAATGCAAACGGCGGCAACGTAACAAGCACCACGCAAACCGTAATGGATGGTGAGGCATATACGCTTGTAACGCCTACGGCTTATCGCGATTTCTTGGGTTGGAAGGATGCAAACGGCAACGTCGTTCCTATGAGCGGTGTTTGGACGTACGGCGACGTAACCTTGACGGCAAGCTATTCGGATAAAGTATCCTTTGAAAACGGCGGTGTACCTTCCTACTTCACGAAAGCAGGCTCTACGGAATCTCTTTCCGTGGTAAGCGGCGGTACGGACGGCACCA
>JAFTMQ010000125.1 GCA_017452305.1 Clostridia bacterium
AATAGACAATGAAAAAGAAAATTAAATCATTTATTTTATGTATCGTTATATGGATACTTTCCATTTCCATTTTACCAAAAAATCTTTTTGTGTTTAAGGAGGTAGCTTTATGAAAAAACTCAAACACGTTTCCATTTTTATCTTGGTAGGTATATTGCTGTTCAGCCTACTGCTCCCCGCCTGCGGTAAGGATAACCAAAACGGAAGCAAAAATATGGAACTGCAACAAAAAACTGCGCCTTTTTTCACCTTAGAAGAAGCCTATGAATGCGGCTTGCTTACCGTAGCTGACCTTGAACAAATCGCTGCCCTTCGCTCAAGCGGCGCGCAAAGCACGGACGTTTTAAGCGAGGAATTGTCTAACGAAATAAAAGAAGCAAGAGCAAAAGAAATCCGCGAAGAACCCGATACTATGACCCCCGATATTACAGCAGAGAATGTGTCCATACGTAGATTTTATGGAATGTATAATACTTATCCTGTTGTTATTGTAAGGAATAGTTTGTTAGTAGAAGCAGATATTTATTTTGGTCTTTCCATAGAAATAGCGGGGGTAACGTTTACATTTGGTCGTAGTAGCGATATTGAAGATTTAGTTCTTTATAAACCCTTATCCTAATCTTATAAAAGGGGAATAGACAATGAAAAAGAAAATTAAATCATTTATTTTATGTATCGTTATATGGATACTTTCCATTTCCATTTTACCAAAAAATCTTTTTGTGTTTAAGGCATTTGCACAAAATACTCAAACGAATAATTTCACTATTGATTGCGACGCGGAAATGGAAACCGATTCGGTTATTGTTACACTAACTTTAGAAGAAACACAAAAATTGAAATCGTATACCGTACAAGATTTTAATGACGTTGACTGTGTGGCGGTTGATGATTTAACGCAATCCACTTTTGAATATGCAAAAGCCAAACGCGATAATGCAACCACCGAAGAAAAACCTTTAATAAACCTTGACAATTACAAAAGAATATTAAAGCTCACGCTCAACGAAAATAGTAAAGATAACGTTATCGACGCGGTTACCACATTAAATCGCCGCACGGACGTCCACATCGCGACACCGAATTATATATACACTATAAATTCGGACTCTGAGAATGAAATAGATTACTATGATGCAGGTGAAATGTGGGGATTGAATGGAACCCACGGAATCCAAGCCAATAAAGCGTGGAATATTTGCACGGGTGAGCGTTCCGTTGTCGTTGGTGTTTTAGATTCGGGCATTCAAGGAGATCATCCTGCCTTACAATGGCAATTAAACCATCAAGGATTACATCGAAATTTCTTAGACGGTCAAGAAACCACAGAGATTCGTGAAAGTATGGTTGACTACGTTGGACACGGCACCCACGTTGCAGGAACAATAGGCGCATTAAATAATCAAGATAGCAGCATTAGGGGAGTTTGTTGGAGCATTGAATTAGTATCCTTAAGAGTTTTTAACAACTTTAATGGGAAGGGTCCTATGAGCAACATAATTCGGGCAATAAATTATGCGGGCAGTGCAAATATTCCCATTTTAAACTTAAGCGGTGGCGGCTATGAGTTTAATACAAATTTACAACCCGCCCTCGAAGGATACAACGGGCTTTTTGTTTGTGCTGCGGGCAATGGCGATAAAAATGGAATAGGAGTAAATAACGATGAGGTTCCCTATTATCCTTCCAACTATTCTTATGGTTATACGTGTAGTGACCGAGTAATTTCTGTGGGTTCGATAAATGAGGAAGGGCAGAGAAGTTCTTTTTCAAATTACGGACAAAATTCAGTTAATATCTATGCGCCCGGCGAAGATATATTAAGCGCGTTCCCCTCCGATATATGTGAAAGTGTTTGCCATAGAAACGATTCCGAATTAAGCGGCGATTATTTAGCTTTAAAGGCTGGGCATTATGCAGATGGATATCATTCTTTCTCAGGCACGTCTATGGCGACACCGCACGTGACGGGCGTTGCCGCACTGTTACGGTCAATTAAGTACGACTTAACCGCCGCACAATTAAAAACGGCAATTATTAACAGCGCGGATACAATCACTATCGAAACCCCCACAGGCAATTATCAATCCGTAAAAAAACTAAATGCCCACAAGGCTGTTAAATACGTGCTTGAAAATTATGAAACGACCTCAACATTAACTTCTACTAGTCAATCATTCAGTCGCGAAGTTAATTCTAGTTATGATAGTTTAGCGGCGCAAAATTTTTTCTTAATAATAAACGCCAATACAAACTTTAGTTCTAACTTTACCGTATCCTCTACGAGTGCGTTGAATATTACTTTATACGATGATAATTTTAGTACGGTAAATTTAACAGAAAATCGTTATGATAACGGTTGTACTATACAGTTTAAAAAATATTTGCCTTCGGGAACGTAGTATTTAAAATCAAGCTATGCCGATAACAACGATAGCGGTACTATTAACGTCACTTTTAGCGGTACGGTACATAACTCACATTCCTATACGGATAGATATGAGCCGGCGTTATTAAATCACAGTGCGTATTGCACGTGCGGGGAATATCAAGTAAAACCGCATATTGTACGCGTGGGGATAAGCGGACCTGATAGTACCTGCGCACTTTGCGGGGCACCTGTGCCGACTATAATCGGCGGGCTGAACGGCATACAAGCCACGGCAACGTACGTAACCTTGAACGGTAGCTTTATCGCGCAAAACGGCACGATTTACTTGGTGGACGCGGATTGGGACGCATACTTTGCGGGCACCTTGCAATTCTACGTAAACACAAATTTGCCTATCGTTACAAATAGAGTTGCCATTTACGGCGAAGGTCGTTTGTAAAATACAGCAACTACACAAACGCCCCGCGGGTACACACCCGCGGGGCTTGTTTATCTAATCCTAACAATTAATCAATCAATTCAACACGACGTCCTTTAATTTTGCATATTTTTTGAGCGCCGCGTCCCGCAATCTATCATCGTCGAACCTGCCCTCAAACGCGTCGTCGGAAAGCTTTTTCGCCATGAAAATCACGCTTGTCGGATAGCGCAAGTTTTTAATATCCGTAAGCATTTTGCCCGATTGACGAGTACCAAAAAAGTCCCCGCTGCCGCGCATTTCCAAGTCCTTTTCCGCAATTTTGAAGCCGTCGGAATTGTTCTTCAATGTCAAAAGCCGCTCCCTCGCCGTCTCGCTTTCCGCGCCCATCAAAAGGAAGCAATAGCTCTTTTCCGCGCCGCGCCCTACGCGCCCACGGAGCTGGTGTAGCTGCGAAAGCCCAAACCGCTCGGCATTGTAGATAATCATAATCGTCGCGTTCGGCACGTCCACGCCGACCTCGATGACCGTCGTCGAAACCAAGCAATCGAACGCGCCCGCCTTGAACGCGGACATCACTTCCGTCTTTTCTGTGTCCTTCCTTCGCCCGTGCAAAAGCCCAAACCGCACCGTCGGCAACCGACCTTTCAATTCCTCGAACAGCTCGGTAACGCTCATCACCGTGCCTTCCTCATCGTCGTCGATTTTGGAACAAACGAAATACGCTTGCCGCCCCGCCGCCGTCTGCTCGCGCACGTATTCCAACATATCCTCGTACTTGCTTTCGGGGATAATACCCGTCGAAATTTCCTGCCGTGCCTTGGGCTTGTCCGTAATCGTCGTAATGTCCAAATCCCCATAAAAAATGAGGGATAAGGTACGCGGAATGGGGGTTGCGCTCATAACGAGCATATCCGTGCCAACGCCCTTTTCCGCCAACGCGTTGCGTTGCGCCACGCCAAAACGGTGCTGTTCGTCGCAGACGATAAAGGAAAGGCGGGGCGTTTCCACGTCCTCTTGCAAAATTGCGTGCGTACCGCAAAGAATATCAATCTCGCCGTTTTTGAGCTTCGCCTTCATCTCGCGCTTTTCTTTCGCAGTCATACCGCCCGCCAAATACCCCACGCGATAATCGGGGAAATAGCGTTGCAAAACTTGGTAATTTTGCGCCGCCAAGACTTCGGTGGGCGAAAGATACGCCGCCGTAAAACCGCTCTTCACCGCCATAAAAATACCGCAAAGCGCGACAGCCGTCTTACCGCTGCCTACGTCGCCTTGCAAAAGTCTGTTCATACGCGTCGGCGCGCGCAGGTTGTCGAAAATGTCGTTCACCGCCCGCTTTTGCCCGTCCGTGAACTCAAACCCAAACCGCCCCGCAAACTCTTTCACCTCGCTTGCAGACACCGAGTATCGGTGTTGACGCACCTCTTCCTTTCCCCCTTTAATCAACTTAAAGGCGGAAATCAAGGTAAAATATTCTTCCAAGGCAATACGCTCGGACGCGACGTCCTTATTTTCGTGCGAGGTGGGGTTATGCACCTCGAAAAATGCCCTTTCCAAATCGGGCAAATCGTATTTTTTGACAATCGGATAGGGAATAACCGTCTGCAAATCGCTCTTTTGCAAGCCTTCCTTCACCGCCGCGCGCACCACCTTTTGCGAAAGACTGCCGCGCAGAGAATACACGGGCACAATCCCTTTCAAGCGATAATTTTTATCCATCTCTTCAAAGGTGGGATTGACAAGCGAAATTTGCCCAAATTTATTTTGCACGCGCCCGTAAAAAAGGTATTCGCCCGCTTTTAATTTGTTGGCGACGTAGGGTTGATTAAACCAAACGATGGTAAACGGAAACCCGTCCTGCGAGCAAAACGCCTTGACCATTTTTCTCTTATTTCCGTAGGGAACGGTGCTCACGCGGTTGACTTGGCACGCCACGAGCACCATATCGTTATGGTATGCCGTGCGGATAGAGGCGCGCTCCGTCAAGTCCAAATACGCGCGCGGATAAAAGCGGACGAGTGATTCCACGTCGTCAACGCCTAATTTCAAAAAATCCTTTTCGCGTTTTTCACCGATAGAACGCAAACTTGAAAGCTTCATAAGCCTTGTTCCTCACTTGCGACAAGCCGCCGCCCTTCCTTTTTATCCGCCTTATTCAACGGATGGTCCTATATACCTACGCCAAGTCCTTAACAAACCTCGCGCAGTTTTATCCGTTAAAAATCGTAAGAAATGAAATGCGGGAAAAGCGCCGCCGCCCTTCCCGCTTAGTATTTCTCTTTGGTTGTATATCTATGCAATTTTTCTTATTCCAAGGCAAGAATATAGTAATATACCGATTGTCCGCCGTTGTGGAAATCCACGTCGCAGTCGGGATATTTCTCGGCGAGCATTTCCGCCAACGCTTCCGCCTCTTCTTCCTTGACGTCCTCGCCGTAGTAGAGGGTGATAACTTGGTGGAAATCTTCCTTCATTCTGCCCACAAGCTTGGTTACCGTCTCTTCCAAGGAGTTGGATTTCGCAAGCACCTTCTTGTCGTCCAAGCCGATGATATCCCCTTGCTTAATCGAGAACCCGTTGAGGGACGTGTTGCGCACCGCGTAGGTAACTTGTCCAACCTTCACGTTGTCAAGCGCGTGGATCATGTTCGTCTTGTTCTCTTCCGCGCTCACCTCGGGGTTGAATTCCAACGCCGCCGCAAAGCCTTGCGGTACGTTTTTGGTGGGAATAACGTGAATGGTCTTGTTTTCGATAAGGCTCTTTGCCTGCTCTGCCGCAAGAATGATATTTTTATTGTTGGGGAAGACGAAAATATGCTCCGCGTTTATCTTTTGCGCCGCGCTTGCAATGTCGCTTGCGGACGGATTCATCGTTTGGCCGCCCTCGATGATGCGATCTACAAACAATTCCTTGAAGATTTCGGAAAGCCCTGCGCCCGTACAGATGGCAAGCATACCCATTTCCTTCTTTTCTGCTTCCATCTTCGCCTTCAACTCGCGGTTTTGCTGTAACATATTCTCGATTTTCGGTCTGTCAAGCTCGCCAAGCTCCAACGCGTAGCTAAGTGCCTTGCCCGGTTGGTTGGTGTGTACGTGCACCTTAACAAACTCCAAATCGCCGATACAAATAACGCTGTCGCCGATTGCCATCAACTTTTCGCGCAGTCTATCAATAGCGGAAAGCGTCGTGCTCTTTTTGAGATTGATAATGAAGAATTCCGTGCAATACGCGTATTGAATTTCGCCCAATTCCATGCCGATAATGGCAGAATTGTCGCCGAATTCGCTCTCGTCGCCCTCGTTGACTTCCACCACCGTTTCCGCAATTTCTTCGCCGGTAAGCGCCGCGTTAAAGCCCTTGAAAATGGTCAAAAGCCCCATACCGCCGCTATCGACAACGCCTGCTTTTTTCAAAACAGGCAAAAGCTCGGGCGTGAGAGCCAACGCTTTGTCGCCCTCTGCAAGCACGTCTTTGAAGAAATCTTCAAAATTCTTCTTTTTCGCCGCAATCTTCGTCGCGCATTCGCTCATCATGCGGATAACGGTCAAAATCGTACCTTCTTTGGGGACGGAAACGGCGCTGTAAGCTACCTTCGTGCCTTGTTCCATCGCTTTTGCGAACGTCTTGGTATCGACTTCCTTTTCCACCTTGCCAAGCACGTTGCAAATACCCTTTAAAACCTGCGACGTGATAACGCCGGAGTTCCCTCTCGCGCCCTTCAAAGCGCCTTTGGAAACGCTGTTGCAAATTTCGGCAAAGCCGTTGGATTGGCAAAGAGAAAGCTCTTTCACCGCCGATTGCATGGTAAGGGACATATTCGTACCCGTATCGCCGTCGGGGACGGGGAATACGTTTAACGCGTCCACCGTTGCGCGGTTGAGCTCAAGCTGCTTCGCGCCTACTAAAATCATCTTACGGAATTCCGTACTATTAATCGTTTTGTGCATTATAATGCTCCTTCTAATATTTGTATGCCCCGTTACAATGCGAACTACGGGGAGCTGTAAGCGAACATTAAGGAATGGCGGGCAAAGCTGTCCGCAACTGCATAATAGGAATATGTTCGCACATGGGAAAAAGCGCTGTCAAAAAAGCAGCGCCAGTAATTACAATTTCACGCCGACTACGCTTACGTTGACCGTGTTTACAATCATGCCCGTAAAGGCTTCTACCTTGTATTTCACAGCCTCTTTTAAGGAATCCGCAACAGCGTCGATAGAAACGCCGTATTTCACAACTACGGAAACGTCCACGTAAATTCGGTTGTTGGCAATCGTAACGTTTACGCCACGACTCCACTTTTCATTTTTAAGTGCCTTGGAAATGCCTTTCGATAAGCGGCGTTCCGCAGAAGCCACTTCCACAATACCGTAGGATTCCGCCGCAGTATGCGCGGTTACCCTCGCGATTGCAAGGTCGGAAATCGAAATTTTGCCGTATGCATTGTTTGTACTAACTGCCATAATATCCTCCAAGTACTCTACTATTTTACACTATTTGTGTCCTATTTGCAAGTACTTTTACAAATTTTTTGGAAATTTTTTATTTTTTGCTTTTTAGGCGGTGTTTTTGATTGCATTTTACAAATAAAAATGATATATTATTAATGCTTGTTTTTGAAAGCGCGGTTTTTGCGCGGAAATTACGGCGTAAAAATCGTTTAAACTTATTTGATAAACGAAAATTAACCCATAAAACGGAGGTGTTTAATATGTCGAGAGTATGCAACATTTGCGGTAAAGGTCAAGCTTCTGGTAACAACGTAAGCCACTCCAACCGTAAAACGAGAAGAACTTTCAAAGTAAACGTACAAAAAATTTCTTACGTAGAAGACGGTAAGGAAACGAACGGCTACGTTTGCGCAAGATGCATCAGAACCCTTAAAAAAGCGGACGCAGAATAATTCTTACCGCTTTATTGAACGTGCTTAAAAAGCCGACCATTTCATATGGTCGGCTTTTTGCGTTAAGGGAAAACAGACCGCCAAGTTTCCACTTGGCGGTCTGTTTATTATCATTTTTTAAACACAAATAAATATTCGTGCGCTAATAATAAGAAATTATACTTTATACTGTTTGTTTTCCAAAATCCCGTTGCTTTGCAATTATGTTGCTCTTTAATAATAATTTCTTTCGTCTTAAACCCCGCCAATTCAAACAAGCGCATTGTTTCAAATCCCAACGGTTGAACCATACCGTTTTTACGGGTATCGCCCATCAGAATAGCACAAAACTTTCCTTTTTTTAATACGCGATATGCCTCGTCCGCAACCTTTCCCATTTCACATAAAAATTCTTTCATTTTTAAGTGAGATAAATCGCCGTCAATATCTTCGCTGTATTGAATAATATCAGCATAATGTGGGTGTGTGCAAATTAGGTCA
>JAFTMQ010000126.1 GCA_017452305.1 Clostridia bacterium
GCTGTACGAGCTGTTACGACAACATTTATTGGTTGAACTCGGGCGAGCCCAAATACACCCTCACGCTTCCGCTTGCTATGGGCGCGGACAATATGGCGGTGGCAACGGCGGCAGGCATCGGCGTAAACACGCGCTTGACGATTTTAGAGGACACGCTTATCCCGAGTTATGCTTATTTGCAAGGGGATACGTCGGCAACCGTATATCGCGCGGGCTGTGAGTTCGTTACGGAAAGCTCGCACGTGGCATACGGCGTTTTGGCTTACGGTAAAACGGAAGTCGTTGCATTGGATTACGTGACGGGTTGGGATTCTAACTTGAATAACGCATATTTGGGCGTTTCCTTAAAGGGTGACGACTTTTTGGGCGACGGTAGCGTAGTAGAAAGACACCCCGATTATTATGACGCCGTATATACCACTAATCAATTTCCTAACAAAATTACTGTAGACGGCGAAGCGGGCAAGACGGAAAGCTACGGTTTATTTAACCACGGAAAACAAGGCTATTATTCCTTTGTAATTCGAGCAAAAGAAGAGGATAGTGAAGCAATTACCATTCCCGCGGGTACGCTCTTCCCTTCACGCGCAATGCGTACGTTGTTTGACGCATACGGCAACCCCGTCTATATCATGTACCAAACGCAGACGGACGTTACCTTCTATAAGCAAGCGGACGGCAGTTGGAAAACCCCTTTGCAGGAAAAGGAAAGGGATATCACGGATATTAAGGTTGTTCACGACGCGAGTAACGCGAACGACCAATTCTTGCTGTTTACGCTTGAAAACAGCGACTATGCAGACGCGCCTTCCACCTATTTTGGTGATGCGGTTACGGGTGCAAATTTCCTTGAAAACGAAACGAATTTCTATTCCCACGTTTTGGTAGATGATCAACCGATTGCCGTAAGCGGCGAGGGCATTATCAACGTGTGGAGTAAATTCAATACGTTTGCGGTGCGTCCCGGTATATTAAACGCGACGAAAATCACCGTTTTGGCGGGTTGTCAATTCCCGACGTATAACGCATTGCGTACGGGTGCAAGAGAGGTGTTTACAACTACCGAAGATATTACGTTTGTGAAGAACGCAAACGGCGAATGGGTAGAGTACGTACCCGAAGGCGACTTTGATACGACTGTTACGCAAGTGCAGTTTGGCAGAGCAGATAACGTCTTAAATATCAATTTGAGCGGGGTGGATTATCCTCATCCCGACGGGAATAATCCCGCTACGTACAATATCGGTGTGAAAGCATCGGATATCCTTGCGCTTAACCTTTTCGACAACATTATCATTGACGGCTACACCCTTCGCACAAGATACGCAAAGAACAGCGATTCGCTTGGCGAAGACGGTTGGCTTTGGGTTAACAAATTCGTAGGCCACAACTTTGCTGTTTGCGTTCCCGGGGAAGCCTTCACGGCAAACAAAATCGTCATTCGTGCGGGCGCGCAATTCCCGTCTATGGCGTATATTAATAATGGCGCGCAAGCGTTCTACGTAACGACGGAAGAAGTAACGTACGTGCGTGTAAGCGACGACGTAGAGGTTTCTTGGGACAGACTTGCAAAAATCACCTTCCAAGCGGACGGCGAAGAAGTGAAGACTATGTCGTACACCAAGACGAACGGTATTGACGGCGATATTCCCGCTGTGCCCCAAAAAGCAGGGCATAAGGGCGTTTGGGAAGCGTACACCTTAAACGGCACCGACGTTGTTGTCAATGCGGTATATACGGCGCACAGCTTTACGGAAACGGAAACCAACCTTTCCAAAATGGAATGGAAGGAAGGCTTCTTGGTTGTATTCTTAACCAACCACGACTATACGGGCGCAGGCTATACCTTGACCGTTAAGGATAAAATGCCTAATTTGCATTTCTATGATTTTGTAGAAGTGGACGGCGTGATTGCTTCCACGGATCCTGCAAGTGTTAGTAAAGATGCATTCCTCAACGTTTGGGGTGGGTACGAAGGCGCGTTTGCAACCTATTTGCCTTGCGCTGCACCCACGCAAAAGGTGGTGTTGAAGGCAGGCTGTCAAATTCCTTCCAACGCATATCGTTTAGATGAAAATAGTAAGACTTGCTTCGTTTTGACAGAGGACGTAACCTTCCTTTATGAAAACGGCGCATGGGTAAGACAGAGCAATACCGACGGCGCAACGAGTGTGATGAAGCCCGAATACGAAAATGAGTACGTTTTATCCGACTTGTATCATACGAGCCACCCTCAATCGGTAGAGCTTAAAGACGGCCACCTTTTGGTGACGAACACGACGGACGGCACGGTGTATGGGTATAATGCTTCCCATTCCTTCTCGCTCACCTTCGATTTCTCGCTCAATATCGGCGATAACGAGCTTTCCGCGCAAGGCGATTATTCCATCTTTGATATTTCGATGGCGACGCGCGGGTACAGTTCTTCCCACGGCTTCGGGTTTAGATTTTATTTGTATCGTCCGAGTGCAACGGACAAGTGCGTAGAGCTTCACTGTGCGCAAAGCCCGTATCCAAACGGCAATATTACGACTTATACGCAGGCAGGGAATTTTGAAAAAGGGCAAACCTACCGCGTAACGATTGGTTATAGACTTCTTGACGAAGCGACGGGCTTGGTGGAAGCTTACCTCAATATCGACGGTTGGGAATCTAAAGGAACTTACGAAATGGGTGCAAATTATTATAACTTTGCGCGCAACGTAGATAGCTTTGTGTTCTCGACGACTTCGGCGGCGGGCGGCGTGCGCATTAGCGATCCCGACATGACGGTAGAAGACGCGGCGTATACGTTGACGCTTCAAAACGACGGGGAAGTGATCACCCAAGAAAACGCTTGGAAATACACTCTTCCCGAATTGAACGCATACGATTATGGCAAACCCCAAGAGGTATTCGTTGGTTGGGCAGTGAACGACAAGTTGTACCCCGCAGGCTACGAGCTTGAATTGACGGAAAACACCACCTTAGACGCGATATGGATTACCATGTACGTACAAGACGGCGCGGCGGTTAGAAAGGTCGGTGAAAGCGGTCTTCGCTTCCTTGTCGATATCAACGGCAAGGATTATCAAGATGCGGTTGAGGCAGGTTTTATCGTTGGCGCAGGTACGCTCATCGTGCCTACAAGCTATTTGCAAAGCGGCGTAGCATTCGTACACGATAGCTTCCCCGACGGTTATTTCTTGGATATTCAGACGAGCACGTGGAGCAAGCAAACGGGTGATACGTGGACTTACGCGGCGGCGCTTATCAATATTAGCCCTGCACAATACACCCGCTCGATGTCGGCAAGAGGGTATTTGCAAGTGCAATATACCACGGGCGTAGGCTATATTTACACGGCGTACAGCGAAGATTTGCACGCAAGAAGTATTTACAGCGTTGCAACGGCGGCAATGAACGACGATGAAGCGACGACGGCGATTGAAAACTACGTAAACAGCGTTGCGGACATCACCATCGACACCTCTTTTGCGGTTAGCAAGAGCGAAAACAGCGTCGGCGATTATACCCTTTCCGTAACGGTGGACGGCTCGACGTACACGGTTACGTTTGATAAGAGCGTGAAGGCGCTGACGATCAACGGCGTACGTATTCTTGCAGGTTACACGGCGGAAATTCTCGTCGGTGATCAAGTACATGAAATTAGCGGTTATAAGCTTAGCAGTAACGGCTTGACGGCAACCTTCACGGTAAGTGACGGGGATATGACAAGCTACTATAAGGCGATTGCCGAGTATTATGCAAACAGCGAAGAGTATACTGCCCTGCACAAAGCAAAAATCCAATCGATTTTGAATGATTGGGGCGGGGATTATGATGACGCGGAAACGAGCAAGAACTATATTGACGAGCTTGCAACCATCAAGACGCAAACGGAATTGGGCGTAAACGTTGGCGCAACCAAGCTTGCAACCCCCGTTATTTCTTATGGATTGGGCTATGCAATTACGTGGACTGCGGTTGCAAATGCCGATTACTATCTCGTAACGGACGACAACGATTACCGCAACGGCGTGTACGTATTGGCGTCGGAAGATTTAACCTATAAGCCCGAGGTTGTCGGTAAACATAACGTAACCGTAACCGCTTATTCCTACTATGAAGATTATGCGACCTCGGACGCAAGCGCTTCGTTTGCGACGGTTGAGGTGAAGCCCGTATTCACCTATAAAGCGATGTTGGACGGCTTGTATAAGTTTGACAAATCGCAAATGGAAACGATGGGGCTTGCCAATAATCTTAATACGAACAACGACGGTACGAGCTACTATTACGACAGTACGAAAGGGGAATACTTCGCGTACTACAACAAGTACACGGGTTGGTCGAAGAGTCAAGGCTATGCAACCGATTGGACTTCGCCCGAGGAATTCCCTGCACACGCGGCAAGATTGAAGGCGATGGGCAACAACGTGCTTTTGATTGCGCAGGACACCAACGCGTCGTTTAAGACGGACAGCGTTTGGGAAACGAGCAGAACGAAGTACGTTATGGACACCGCTTGGACGCTCGGTATGAAAGTGCTTGTTTGCGATGAGGCATTCTATACCATTTCCGCAACGGTTAGTTCACAATCGGCGGCGGCAGAAGTTATCGCAAGCCGTGCAGGCTTTGCGGACTACGTAAAGCATCCCGCGTTCTACGGCTTCTCGTTGACGGACGAACCGGAGCCCGATGAGATTACGGCTGACGATGAAATTACGAACGTTGGTTATATGGTTCAAGCATTGAAGGCGGCTTGCGCAAACCTTGGCTATTCCAAGGCAAACGGCAACGAACCATTCTTCCTCGCTTGCTTGTATCAAAAGAACGTTGGTTTCTCGACGATTTGGAATTACGAAAATTATTTGAACGATTGGCTTGATAATACGGGCTTGGATTATCTCTACGTTGACCTCTATACGGGTCACGCAATGGGGGATAGCACGAATAGATACGAAAGCACGTATGACGTAATTTACGGAAACGGTACGAACGGCGTGGTTGGTAGCGATATCAAATTCCATCAAGCGATTACGGCGCATACGCAAAACAAGGGCACGGAAGGTAAGCTTATCGACCAAGACTTGTATATGTCTATGTTGTACGCAGCGGCGCATAACGTAGCGGGTTATTCGTGGTTCTGTTACTTCCCGATCACGGGCGAATTGGCAGGCTCTATGGTCGGCTTTGATGGCAACGGCTACGGCAACGGTATCGGGAATAATGCAACAAGCGGATATTCCTATTACAATGCGGCAAAGACGGCAGGCTATCAATTCGAGCTTATCCAAGGCGTATTGAACGGTTATAAATTGCAGACCAGAAATTATAGCTCTAACTTGTTGACGACGACGCTTTCCACCGGCTCGAATACGATTACCATGTACGTCAATGCGGATACGCAAAACGTGAGCGCAACGAAGACGGTTGCGATTTCGGGTAGCGTATGCTATCTTGTAGGCTACGGTGTAGGCACGGCGGAAGCGCCTTATCAAGTGGTTTCGGGCAGCGTAACGTTGGAGCCCGGTCAAGCGGTAATTTGCGTAGGTTAAGGAGGAAAAAAAGATGAAAAAGATATATGAAAATATGGAAATTGAGTTGGTTTTCCTCGCAGAGGACGTGGTGCGTACTTCCAACAACGACAACGTTTCGGATATGCCCGACTTCCCCGAAGACTTCGGTCAATAAAAACAAGAAGCGGCTTGCCAAGCGCAAGCCGCTTTTTCATTTATTGCAAGCAAAAAAACAGACGAGAGGACTCGTCTGTTTTCATTTTTTTTCATTTTTTTCAAAAACAAGGGTTGGCTTTTTTGATTTTCTTCAAATGTCGATACAGCGTTGTGGAATTGTTAAAGCCGCACATAGAGCACACTTCGCTAAACGTGTATTTTTGCGAGGGATCGTTTAAAATTTCCAACGCCTTTTGCAGGCGGAAATCGTTTAAGAAGGTGAGGAAATTTTTTCCAACCGCCTTTTTAAATTTCTTGGAAAAATATTCTTTGGAATAGCCGAAGTGATAGGCAATCGAATCCAAGGAAATATTGAGGCGATAATTTTCCTGTACGTAGCTCACAAAAGACGCCGCCGTTGTATTCATAGGCTCGTATTCCGTCGTGCCGATCAAGCCGTACAGCTTGACAAGCTTGTCCAAAAAAAGGTTGGAAAAGGCGCAATCTACCAAAAAGGTTTTGTCCTTATAATCCATCCATTCTTGCAACAAGGCGTAAATTTCCGCGTTCGCCTTTTTGTTTTTGAGCAAGGTGGGGAAGGTAGAGCCTTTGTTGAAAATATTAAAATCATGCAAATAGCTATTGCTTAAAAGTACGATAATGCCGAGCTTGTTTTTATCGTAATTTTCGTAATAGTGCACCTGCTCATTCGCGCAAATAAAAGCCTCGCCCTTGGAAAGCTCGTAGGCGTGGTCTTCAAGGTGCACCGTCGTTTTCCCTTTTATCATATAGATAAATTCCAAGCTCTTGTGGTAGTGTGGAATGTCGAAAAAGAAATGCTCCTTCTTCAAAAAAAGGTAATACGGATTGTCCGCAGGATGCTCAAATAATGGATTTTGCATAGAATATTGTTTCGACTTATTCATACGTTTAGTGTATCACAAAAAAAGGAATTGTCAAGGGGTGCGGAAAAAAATTGCAAAAAATGATATAAATTTCGTAAATAATGGCAAAAATTGCAAAAAAAATCCTCAAATTGCGATAGTATGACAAAAAGTGTTACAGGTATAATAAGAATTGATATTGACAAATTTTGCAGAAAAAGATATAATTATGCTAAGAGGTTCTCGTTTATATTATTGTCGCGCGGGCGTATGCACGTTTCGTGTGCGCATAATGCGCGCGGTTAAACAAATAAACGAACAAGGAGGAACTATGAAAAAGAACATAAAAGCTTACTTAGCGTTAGGACTTGCTTGCGCGTCCCTTTTCGCATCGTGCGGTACAAACGGCGGCACGCAGACGGGCAACAACGGCAATACCATTTCCGCAAAGCCTTTGTCCGTGCAAGAGCTTGGCGAAGGATTTAACGCGGCATATTTGCCCGATACTTCAAAAATCACGCAATTCTCGGGCAAAATTGACGTTTGCTTGGACTTCGAGGGTACGCAAAGCGGTTGGCGCGCGTTGGCAAAGGAATATAAGAGATTGCAAGGCAACGCGGTTGAGGTGAATATCAACACCAACTATGCGGGTTCAAGCTATGGTCAAAAGCTCAATTCCGAGTTGACCAACACCAACACCGATTGGGATATCGTAGAGGGAAACCTCGGCTACGGCTCTACGTATATTTACTGTATCGATATGTATTCGGCAATCGCGTCCTACAACCCTTACTGCGGCAAGGACGTACAGTGGTCGAGCGTGTTGGAAAAGGCGGCTTACACGACCAAGGAAGCGGACACGAGCGGCAAGAGTATCATTTTGAATTCCGAAATTATGCAAACGTGTTGGTTTGTCAACGACGTGGCGTTGGAAGCGGCGGGCGAGCTCGGCTATCAAAACGCGTCGGAAGAGGTCGGCTATCCCGAAACTTGGGACGATTTGATTTTCCTTTGCCAAAAAATGCAAGAGGCAGGGTATAGCAATCCTTTGGGTATTTCCTTGACGAGTGCGAGCGTAGAATCCTTGCAATTTAGTTGGCTTTTGCGCGTATATGGCGACTATTATTACCGTCAATTCTATCAATACATTATGGGCGGCGACAAGAACACCGTTTGGGAAAATTATGACGAAACGGAAGAGGTTGTCGAGCTCAACAGCGGTTACGGCGTACGTAATGCAAAGCTTTTGAATATCCTCTTTGAAGAAGATTGCGACTTCGGACCCGGCTACGTTGGGTTTACGAGCGAGGTATATCGCGATTTCGTCGGACAGCTTGCGAAGATGAAAGGGCTTTTGATGACGAACGTATCAAGCACGGAATTCGGCGAGCTTCGCGACAAGTTTGAAATGCAAAGCGAGGGTAAGGCGTCGCCGCAAATTATTTTGGACTACCAAGGCTTTGGTATCAACTACGAAAAGGCGGCTACGGACACCTTCCAAGCAGGCTACTTTGATTATCCTCAAATGATTTCGGGCAAATATACGAGAGGGGACAGAATCGGCGAATCTATCGTTCCCGAAACGACGCTCACGCGCGACATCGGCGGCAACGGCGGTTTCCTTTCCATCATCAACCACATGGGCGATTCGGCGCAAAATCAATTGAACAAAGACTTCTTGAAGTTCGTTATGTCCCCTTACGGGCAGACGATTTACTACAAGGGCTTGGCGGAAAACGGCGACGTGCCCAAGGGCTTGCCCTCGGTGAAAAACGACCTCGTCGTTATCCCGAACGAATGGAAATCCTACTTTGAAGAAAGCAATGCGGTTATCGAGTTTAGCGGCGACGTAGACGCCAATCCTTTCCTTGGTTGGGGCGTGCGTTACGTGAACGGCTTGGAAAAGACGAGAGCGTGCATTACGGAGCTTTGGCAAAACCTCTTGATGACGGGACGCTCTGCCGAGCAGACGTTGAGGCCCGAAACCTTTGCGGCGAAGTGGAGCGACGCCGTAGATATGGATATGCTTGCGCAGGTAGCGAAAAACAAGTGGCCGGAAAACTTCTGGCTCGATCCTAACTATAATTTATAACAAAAACGGGTTCTATGCGTCGTAAATACAAGGTGTGTTTACGGCGCATAGATATAAAACGATGATATGGGGGGATACACATGGCGATAGGTGTAACGAACCAAGATAAGAAAAAAGCGAGGAACACAACGAGTATTTTATCGGTGCTCCTTGCTCTTTTTACCATTTTGACGGTGGTATTCGGCGTTTTAATTCCCTCTTCAAACGAGAAAAAGTCGGTTGGCGCAAGCGAGCCGATTAAAGCGCTCGTAGAAGGGGAAGACGGCACCGATTATTTTCTTTTATCCGACGCGGCAATGTACCGTTACGACGCCTTCACGGACGAGCTTATTTCCATCTTTCCGCTTTCCGACGTGCAAACGCTTTTACAAAGCAAGGGGGACGTGGATAAGCTGTTGGACGGCAGCTTAAATCAATGGACGGCAAAGTACGTCGCAGGGAAAAACGGGGAAGATTTTTACCTTTTAGTAGATGGCAACGGCAATATCTTCAAGCTCCTTGACGACGGCGTTCGCTTGTCGATGACGGAAGATTATTTCCTTGCCGACGCAAGCACGGGTAAATTGGACGTGGAAAGCTACGACGACCAAAACGGTATGCTGTACTGCTTGGTTTTGGAGAAGGACAGCAGCTATTATATCTACCGTTTGAATATGGACGATTTGCGTAGCGGCGTCACCAAGAAAAAGCAGCTTTGGGATTTGGATTTAGAGGGCACTACGGCTACGTCGCAAAAAATCGTGCCACTCACCTCGGCAAAGACGGGCGTTTTGGCGTTTGAGGTCACCGAAGAAAGCATTTACTTGTTTAAAAACGGCGGCGGCGTTGTGCGCGTTGGCTTGGGCTTGACCGACTACGTGGACGAAAACGGCAACGAGTTCGACTATTTGAACGTCGTAAAGGAATATTACGAGCAGGGCCGCGACAAATTAGCGGAGGAAACGGCGTATTATTCCTATTTTAGAACGCTTTTGTTGCAAAACGACAAGAATACCCATTCCGAAGCGGAAATCGCGGCGGCGGACGGCGAGCAGGTGATTGCGTGGTATAAAGACCTTGTCAGCGTCACCAAATTCAATAAAGAAAACAAGAACGCCAAGGACGAGGCGAAGCTTGCGGTTAGCGAAACCTTCATCAAGGAAAACGTTTGGTGCGAGGACTACGACAGTGCGTCGAGAAGCTTACACGTCAACAAGGATTACGTCGATTCGAGATATTATTCCATTTTATACGCAGGGGATAGTAATATCGGCGGTATCGTCTATTCGGAAAAGAACAAGGCGATATACTTCACCAACTTCTTGGACGGGTACTTATACAGCGTAGAAAAAGAGGCGGTGGACAAGGCGGAATGCGGTGCGTTTTTAAGCGATATCGCAACGAAGATGTCCTCGGTGAAGTTCAGCTCTAAACGCAAGTTTAGCACCTTTGGCAACGCGCTTGGTATCAACAAATTTGCCAACACGCTCTATCTTCGCTTTGAAAACGAGCAAACGATTTCCATCGTCGATATCAACGACAAGGAAAATTATAAGGTTTTATACACCTTCGAGGGGAATTTCGACGTCCTTACCTTGACGGGCGATAAGGATAACAAGGTTACGCACGTATTAAGACAGGTGACGAACGTGGATATCCACGCAAATACGGTTACCCGCTTGTATGCTTGCACGTACGAGCCGAGCACCTTGCAAAATAAGAGCTTGTCGGTGCTTTTGTTCGTTACCTTCTTGATTATTTCCGTCCTGCTGTTGGCGGTGGCGATTTGGTTCTTTATCGCGATGAAGAATGAACGCGCGCTGTACAGACTAAAAATCATTCAAAAGGACTTAAAGAAGAATAAATGGGTATATTTGGCGTTGTCCTTCTTCGTCATTATGCTGTTTATGTTCTGTTACTACGAGGCAATCGGCGCGATTTCGATGTCCTTCTTCGATTACACGCAGGAAAAACCCGCTTGGATTTGGAATAACTTTGCAAATTACATCAAGATATTAAACGATTCGACCTTCTGGCTGTCGATAGGGAATATGCTCTTCTTCTTGGTGTTCGACTTAATCCTTTGCATTGTTCCGCCCCTCATTTTCGCATTCCTTTTGATTTTGATACGGAACAAGACGGCGTCGGGCTTAATTCGTTCCTTGATGTTTATTCCAAGTATTATCCCGAGTATGGCAACCATGCTCATATGGCGTACGGGTATTTACGGCGATACGGGTATTATGAACCAAATCATCGGCGCGTCCGTGCCTATCGACTTCTTGGGAAATACAAGCTACGCGCGTTGGGCGTTGATGTTCATGGGCTTCCCGTTTGTCGGCGGTTATTTGATTTTCTACGGCGGTATGATGAATATCCCCGAGGAATATCACGAGGCAGGCAGGCTTGAAGGACTTGGCATTGTTAAGCGGTTCTTGCTTATCGACGTTCCGCTCATTATGCCGCAGATTAAATACATATTTATCATGACCTTCATCTCGTCCGTGCAAAACTATGCAAGAACGTACATTTTGGCATCTACGGGTACGACGACGCCCGTCGAATCTATGTACACGACGATGATGATTCACGGCGATTACGGCAAGGCAAGCGCGTATGCAACGCTCATTTTCTTGTTCCTGTTCGCCGCGGTGGCAACCAACTTTAAAATGCAAAAGAAAGAAACGATGGGGGAGGATTTATAGTATGGAAAACGTAATCGACAACAAAGCAAACGTAAAAGCCCCCAAAGCGCGTAAGAGCAAGGGCTTGCGTATGCCCCACGAAAAATTGGGCGCGCAAATCGTCATTCTCACGGTCACTATTTTTTGCTTGGTATTCTCGTTTTTGCCTTTATTCTTGACGCTTGTCAACTCGTTTAAGTTAGACGACCAAGTCAAGATAAACGCATTTAGCTTGCCCGTATTCTCTACCATTTTAGAGGCGGCGAATCTCAATTTTAGCCAAGCTTGGGCGGTGCTTGCGCCGTATTATTTCAAGACGATTTTGGTGGCGTTTATCGGCGCGACCTTAGAAACGCTCATCGGCGCTATACTCGCGTACATTTTGGTGGTCAAGAATTTCTATTTCAAAGAATTTATCTTTATGCTCTTCATTTCGGTGCTTTTAGTGCCTTCCATCATCGGCTATCCGATACTCGTTCCGCTCATTCGCGATTCGTTTAGAATTGGGGACAGCTATTTCGGGTATTTACTGCCTATGATCGGCGGCGCGCAGGTTACGGGTATGTTTCTGCTGCGTACCTTTTTCAGCCAACAGCCCAAATCCTTGTACGAAAGCGCGAAGCTGGACGGCGCAAACGATTTCGTGTTGTTCACGCAAATCACGCTGCCCTTGTCCCTGCCCATCGTCTTGTACTATTTTATCGGCTGTTTCTCGGGTATTTACAACGAGTATTTGTGGGCGAGCTTGATTATGGACAGCAACCAAACGGTGACGACGATTATGCACTCGGTTGTTGCCTCGGGCGAAATTAAATACGGTGCGTCGTATGCGATGTACTTAATCTCGTCCGTGCCGTTGATTGTTACGGCAGTCATTTCTATGAAATATTTCAAGAGCGGTGAATTTGCCGCGGGATTAAAATTATAATAGGTGATTATTATGAAAAAAACCAAACTGTTGACAATGCTTTTAAGCGTTGCTACCCTCTTTGGAACGGCGGCTGCGCTTTCTTCGTGCGGCATAAGCGACAAGGGAACGCAAGACAAGGCGACGGCGACGATTTCTTTCGATATCAATTTGGACGGTTACGAAACGAACAGCGTCAAGGATAAGACGGTTAGCCTTGGCAAGCGCGTGCCTACCGTAAAAGCGTACATTACGGGGGACAATCCCGACAATTTGCAGCTTTACGGGTGGTACACCGACGAGGCTTGTACGGAAAAGTGGGATTTTAAAAACGACCGCGTGCAAGGGGATATGACCTTGTATGCAAAATGGGTGGAGCAATACACCATCGACTACTACGTAAACGGCGAACTTTTGAAGTCGGAATTTGCATTCAAGGGGGATACGTTGGAAGAGGACGCGTCCTTAGTGGCAGGCTTTAAATATCTCGGCACGTACTTGGACGCAGATTATCAAACGCCCTACGATTATTCCGCGCCGCTCACCGAGGAAATCGACTTACATATCAATCGTTCGAGGGGGATTTATATGAGCGACCATACGGAAGAGGGGGAACTCTCGTCCAGCTCGCTTACCGATTATCTCGTGGCGTACGTCGGTTCGACCTCTTGGGATGAAAAGGGGAACGTTATCGAGCAGGAAGGTTGGGTAGAGCCGTACACGGTATCCACAAATTACGCGGAAGGGACGGTGACGGAAAATTGCACGTACGTCAATTTCGGTTATCAACCCACCTACGGCGACGGGTACGTGGAGCTTTGCTTGGCGATTGATATTACGCAATCGCAAATCATTCGTTTTTGGTTTAAGAATTTAGGCAAAGCCTCTTCGCTCAATCTCTATTTCACGGCGCTGCTCGACGCGGAAAACAACGTGTATTCGGAGACGGGTTCAATTTATACGCAGGACTTCTGCTACCCCAACTATACGGGTAGCGGCGTTGAGGGCGGTATTGCGTTGGACGATTCGCAAATTCAAATGAGCGAGAGTGACGAATGGACGTACGTGGATTTCAATTTGTACGAAGTCTATAAAAACGGCTATTCCATTTGGGGAACCTCGCCTTACCTCGGCGCACTTCGTATTCAAGCGAACTATACGTGCGTAGACGAGGAGGATTGGTCGAACGTATTTCTCATCAAATCGATCGAGGGTATTC
Organism: Clostridia bacterium; assembly: GCA_017452305.1. Classification (GTDB taxonomy): domain Bacteria; phylum Bacillota; class Clostridia; order Christensenellales; family Borkfalkiaceae; genus Scatosoma. The sequence continues at coordinate 13,423 of JAFTMQ010000126.1, forward strand.
CTTACGACGTGCCCGTAGAAGACAGCGAAGAGATTAAATCGGTGCTTACAGATGCGGAGGCGTTGACGGAAGATCAAATCAAAGAAGTTTCCGACGCGCAGGCGGAAAATCCTCAGGGCTTTACCTTCCCTAAAGACGGCGATTGCGTTACGGGCGTAATCGGCGGCGCAC
>JAFTMQ010000127.1 GCA_017452305.1 Clostridia bacterium
GCAGGCTTAAAGAATTTTGCCGACGATAAGGAATATATCCAAATTATCGGTTATGAAAACGCAGGCACGAGCGACGTAAGAGCAAAAGTTACGTATTATTTATTTGAAGTAAGCGAGGGCAAAGCAACGTTGGTAGGCAGCGTTGTTCCCACGGACGCAAACTGCGCGGGCTATTCCTTCCGTACGGACGGGCAATACGTCGTATTGTACGGCAATATTGTAAGTAGCGGCTTGGATAGCAATCCCGACAGCGTTACTTTCTCTTATGAAGCACCTCAAACGACGCTTGCGGCTCTTATCAATGGGCTTGCGGACAATTATGCGTTTAAGGCGGATTTGAAGACGGCGCTTAATATTCAAGACGAAATCCCCGATGACGGAGACGAAAAACCTGACGACGGTAATACGGGAGTGGCAAAGCTTAGCGCGGAAGCGACCTTGAACAAGATTCAAGCAACCAACGGTGTTACGGCGGAAGGTGCGACCAATCAATTCGTATCTTTCGATATGGGCGCGAAAGGCGGCAACGTTTGGATTATGACCCAGTTTAAGTGTAAGAACGCACCCAAATCCGAGATTAACGCAGCGGCAAACGGTTTGGAAACGTGGAATTCTGCGAATGCAAGCGACGCGCGCCATAATGCAGGGGTATTGCTTACCAATTCAAGCGAATATAATGCGGAATACTTGCAGGTATTCAACACGACGAATACGTCAAGCGGCAAAGCAAGAGCGAACCTTGGCGACGCTAAAGCCGCTGGTTTGAAAAATTTTGACGATAGCAAAGAATATATCCAGATTATCGGTTACGAAGATTCTGGGGATGCTTCTAAAGCGAAAATTACCTATTATTTGTTTGAAGTAAGCAATGGTAAGATAACGCTCGTGCAGAGCTTCGTTCCTACGCAAGCGAACTGTGCTACTTATTCGTTTAGCCCTTATGGTCAATACGTAGTATTGTATGGCAACATTCAATCCACGGGGCTCGACAGCAACCCCGACAGCATAAGCTTCTCTTATGAAGCACCCCAAACTTCGCTTGCGGCGCTTATCAATGGACTTTCCGAAGATTATGCGTTCAAGGCGGATTTAAAGACGGCGCTTTCGATTGAATAATCAAGAAAAATATCTCGCTGCGGCAAACGTAACGCTTGCCGCGGCGGGGTAGAATTTGTAGGAGAATTAGTATGAAAAAGACGAGAAAAATCGTTACGGTTTTAACGGCGGCTTTACTGTCTATGTGTTCGATTTTTTCCGCTTGCGGTACGACGACGCAAGGAAAAAAGCCCGACTATTCGTCGAGTGAAAAAGAATATACCTTTTGGGCGTATAGCCAAACCTGCGACGATTGGTATCAAGTCAACGGCGAGAGATTTTATTTTGAAGACGGCACAAGACAAACGCTCGAAAACACGAAGCTTTGCGCGGACGCGGGCTTTAACGTGCTGTTCATAGATTGGACGTTTCCGTATCAAGGCCCGTCGGGCTATGCGGATAGCAAGGTAAAAACGGTGTTGGATTATGCGTATGAAGCGGGAATGAAAGCATTTGTGTTTGCGTCCGACCTTCATAGACTTTCCGCAACGGAAGAATCTCTTATCAACGCGGAGAAAGCGGACGGCGTTAAATTCTTTGAATCGGAAGCCGCGCTTGATAAGTACGTGGCGGATTATTTAGCGCCCATCATCGAGCATCCCGCTTTTTACGGGGTATCCCTTCGCGATGAGCCGAAGTGGCAAATGTTGGAAGCAATTGGGCAGGTATACCGCGCAGTACAAAAGGCTGCCCCCGGCGCGTGGTGCAATATGAATATCAATCCTATGTACGAGGGGTTAGAGCATATGTATTGCCCCGAAGGCAATTCCGTTGGGGTTGTAACCGCCTATAAGAAATACCTCGATTTGTATTATGAGCATATCGGACAATACTGCGGATATATACAGTACGACGATTATCCCATTTTGAAGGACGGGGCAATCTTATCCTATCATTTACAAAACGCGCAAATCGTTGCGGAGTATTGTAAGGAAAAAGGAATGCAATTTGGCAAGGTCTTTCAAACCTGCGCTTACGACGCGGAGCTTGTTAGAGTGACAACCACGAAAACGGATATGCTTTGGCAGTTAAATATCGGTATGGCTATGGGTATTAAGGATTATTCCTATTATACCTATTATCCTACGGTAAATCTCAACGAAGCACCGCCCGATTTAGACGCGTTTATCGTTACGCGCGAGGGAAAACCGTTAGAGCGGTATTATTGGTTGAAGGATATGCACGAAGAAATGCAGTTCAATGCCAAGGCTTTGATGAATTTTGAATATCAAGCGTTGAATTACGCCTTTAAAACGCCCATTCCCGGCAATAAGAGCTTTTTGGCAGGGGTAAAGAGCCAAGAGCTTACGGATATCAAAAAGGTAACGTTGGATTCGGCAGGGGTTGTTTTGACGACGGAACAATACGACAAGGCAAACGATAGAAGAGGTTACTACGTGATGAACGTTACCGCGCCTTCGCAGGTGACGGAAATCAAGGTTACGCTTGAAATCAGCGGTTATAAGAACGTGCAAATTTATAACGGCAAAACAGTCACAGAAAAGAAAGTGAAAAACGGCACGGTTTCCTTCTATCTTTCCACGGGCGAAGGGGTCTTTGTGATTCCTTATTAAAAGTTGAAATGCTTTCCGTCGGCGGTATGCACCGCCGACGGGAATAAAAACGGTGAAAAATATGAACACAAAAAAAGCTTTTGCTTGCTTGTTCTCGGCGATAACGCTCGCCGTTACCGCCTTAACGGGTTGCGGAACGGAGAACGAAATAAAGTCGAATGCGCCGGATTATTCCAAGAGTCAAAAGGAATATACCATATGGTCATTTGGTGGAACTTGCGACGACTGGTATCAGGTTGCAGGACAAAAATATTATTTTGAAGACGGTACTCGTCAAACGCCCGAGCGCACAAAATTATACGCGGACGGCGGTTTTAACGTGTTATTTATAGATTGGACGTTCACGTATAACGGTACGTCTAAAAACGACTTTTTAAAAAGCGCTACAAAGCTCGTAATGGATAGGGCGCACGAACAGGGCTTGAAATGCGTCGTTTTCGTAAGTGTGTTGCACACGCTTTCCTCTTCTCATACCTCTTTGATTGTGGGCGAGGGAAAGGGCGACGGCAAAAATACCTTTGATTCGCAAGCGGAGCTTAATCTATACGTAGAAAAAGCTTTGGCGGGCGTGATCGAGCATCCCGCCTTTTATGGCGTATCGTTGATTGACGAGCCCTATTATACGCAGTTTGACGCGATGAGCGAGGTGTATAAGGCGGTGCAGGCGGCTGTGCCCGGGGCTTGGTGCAATATGAACCTCAACCCGATGAGCTACGATCCGCGCGCGGTAATGCGGTATACCGAAGGCGCAAATAAAAAATACGGACAGTACGTTTTGCCTGATAACACGCTTGCAAAAAACTATCCGAAGCCGTCGGTGGACGAGGTGAGAGGGTATTATACGCAATATCTTGAAGCGTATTACGAAAAGTTGGGCAAGTATTGTCAATACGTACAATACGACAGCTATCCGCTGCTTAACGCTAAAAGCAATGATTTTGATTATTCTGTTCTAAAAGAACATATGAATAACGCGCAGCTTGTTGCCGAGTTTTGCAAAAAAACGGGTATGGAATTCGGACACGTATATCAAACGCAAAGCGGATATTCAAGAAGAGCGTCCACGAAAACGGATATGTATTGGCAGGTCAATATCGGTATGGCGTTCGGCGTGAAAAATCATTCCTATTACACCTATTATCCAACGGTAAACGCTTCGGAATTACCCGATGAAACGTCGCATATCGTCAATCGTGTGGGCGATCCTAACCCGCTGTATTATTGGTTGAAGGATATTCATCAAGAAATGCAGTTTAACGCAAAAGCGTTAATGAACTTTGAATATACCGCCTCCACTTACCGTTTAAACGGCGAATATGAATGGAACGACGAGTATATGACGCGCTTGACGCAGTACGCGCTTACGGACGTGCGGGAAATTACGGTTGAGGGCGACGGTGCCGTGCTTGTAACCGAGCAGTATGATAAAGCAAATCAACAGCGCGGATATTACGTAATGAACGCTACGGATCCGTTATATCTTACGGAAATGAAAGTTACGCTGTACATTGACGGCTTTGATATGATGCAAGTATATAACGGCAAAAAGATTGAGGAAAAAGAAGTGAAGAACGGAAAGATTTCTTTCTATCTTCCAACGGGGCAAGGCGTATTTGTAATGCCTTACAATAAATAAGTTTTTATAAGGGAATTTCATGAAATTTATCGATGTTTTTGGGGATGGCAAGTATATATCCGCAACGAATCATTATCAATTTCCATATATAAGAAAGAGCTTTTCTTTACATAAACCTGTGAAACGGGCGGAATTGTTCATAAGCGTTTTGGGATTTGCGGAATTATATATAAACGGAAAAAAATTAACGGAAGATTTATATTTGTTCCCCTATACACAATATAATAAGCAATCCATTGAAGACGTAAATGAATATTACGCCCAAGATCCGTTTTTTAACGACGAAATTCGTTATAGCATTGCGTATAACAAATACGAGGTGCAAAGCTTCTTTGAAAGGGATAAAAACGTCCTCGGGCTGATTATTTCGGGCGGGTGGTACCGTTCGGGCAAGGATAAGCACGGCGGATTCCGCAATTACGGCTCTACGAAGGTTTGTTTCCGCTTGAAAATCGAATTTGAGGACGGGGATACACAAGAAATATTCTCGGACGAGGATTGCCGTTGGAAAGAGAGTTTTTTAACGGACGGCGGAATTTTCCACGAAAGTCAAGACGAACGCAAGGAAATTGTTGATTTTTCCAAGATAGATTATGATGATTCGCATTGGGATAAAGTGTGTATTGCGCCTACCCCGAACGAATCGGAATTCCGTCTTAATGAATGTCCTACCAACAAAATTATACGGTACGTAGAAGCGAATTGCATAAAGCGTACTAAGGAATATGCGATTTACGACGTTGGCGAAACCATAGCGGGCTTTCCTATCCTTGAAAGTAAGAACGTACATAGCGGGGACACGATTTTTTGCGTGTATTCAGAGGAGCTTGACGAAGACGGGGAGTTGAACGTGTTTCATTCCTACGACCAAAACACGTCGTTTATTTCCGATGGAAGAAAAACGCATAATTTGCGTTTCACTTGGCACGGATTCCGCTATTTTAAGGTATGGGCAACGCAAGGTGAGGTGTCGTGTACGCGCTGTGCCGTTGTGCACGCGGATATAAAAAATACGTCGGCGTTTGATAGCGATTCGCCGTTGCTGAATTGGATATACAAAGCATACGTAAATTCGCAGCTTCAAAATTATCAATGCGGCTTGCCGACGGATTGTCCGCAAATTGAAAGAAAGGGCTATACGGGCGACGGACAGCTTCTTGCCGATTTGGGGATGATGATGTTCGACAGTAAAAAATTGTATAAAAAGTGGATGCAGGATATTGCCGACTGCCAAGACGCAAAAACGGGGTTTGTGCATTACACCGCGCCTTGCTTTGTCGGTTGCGGCGGCGGCCCGGGCGGATGGAGCATAGCCATTATATCCGTTCCGTTCGCTTATTACAAAGCGTTTGGCGATTGCGACGTATTGCGCCGTTATTATCCGCAAATGCAAAAATATTTACAATTTATGAGGGCTTCCGCACCAAACGGCTTGGTTAAGAAAATGCGCGAAGGTTGGTGCCTTGGCGATTGGGACTCCCCGCGCGGCAGAGACGGCTTGCTTCCGACGGAGTTTGTCAATACCTGCTTTAATATTTTGGCTTTAAAGCAGATGATAGAAATTGCGTCGGTGTTGGGGGAAACGGGAGATATTGCGACATACGATAAGCGCATTAAAGAGCTTACGGAAAGCGTAAACGCACAATTTTATAATGCCGAAACGGGGGATTATTGCGAAAACGACCAAGGCGCGAACGCGATAGCCTTAAAAGCAGGGCTTGGCGATTGTAGAACTGCGGAAAATCTTGCAAAGCGCTATAACCGCCTTTGCGAGTTCGATACGGGGATATTTGCGACCAAATACCTCATTGAAATGCTGATGGAGCACGGTTATCAAGA
>JAFTMQ010000128.1 GCA_017452305.1 Clostridia bacterium
ACGGCGCCGCAACATTGCCAATTTTCAATTTCCTCCATTTCTACGCCCAAAGCCTTTGCGCAAAGACGAGCCGTTACGTCAAGCTGCTTTGCTTTGGTTTTGAGCGTACAACCGGGATAATAACTGATTTTCATAATACGCTACCTTACTTTTACTTATTTTTGGGGATACGCCATTTCCTCGGGACGGAATACTTCGTCGAATTTTTCCGCCGTCAAGAAACCGAGCGCAACGCACGCTTCCTTTAAGGAAATGTTTTCTTTATACGCCTTCTTCGCCGTCTTTGCCGCATTTTCGTAACCGATATAAGGGTTGAGCGCGGTAACGAGCATCAAGGAGTTGTAAAGGTTGTGGTGCATCTTTTCTTTGTTTGCTTTGATACCCGTTACGCAGTTCGCCTCGAAAGAGGTGATGCCGTCTGCGAGCAATCTAACCGATTGCAAGAAGTTGTAAATAATGACGGGCATGAATACGTTGAGTTCAAAATTACCCTGCGAAGCGCCTACCCCTACCGCTACGTCGTTTGCCATAACTTGTACGGCAACCATCGTCATAGATTCGCACTGCGTAGGATTTACCTTGCCCGGCATAATGGAAGAGCCAGGTTCGTTTTCGGGAATGAAAATTTCGCCAAGACCGTCGCGAGGACCGCTTGCAAGCCAACGAACGTCGTTTGCAATTTTCATAAGATTGCAAGCAAGCGCTTTGAGCGCGCCGTGCGCGAACACAAGCTCGTCCTTAGCCGTCAACGCGTGGTATTTGTTTGCCGCGGTGACGAACGCCTTGCCCGTGAGCGCGGAAACCTGTGCCGCAACCTCTTCCGCAAAGCCCTTGGGTGCGTTCAAGCCCGTGCCGACAGCCGTACCGCCGAGCGCAAGCTCTTTAAGACCGGGAAGCGCGAGCTGTAACTGCGCCTTTGCCTTTTCCACCATGTTCGTCCAACCGCTAATTTCCTGCGAGAAGGCGATGGGAACTGCGTCCTGCAAGTGCGTTCTGCCGCTCTTGACAATCCCCTCGTTTTCCGCTTCCAAACGCTTTAAGGTTGCGATGAGCTTATCCATTGCGGGGAAAAGCTTGTCTTCAATCGCCACAACCGCAGCGATATGCATTGCCGTGGGGAAGGTATCGTTGGAGCTTTGACTCTTGTTGATGTCGTCGTTGGGGTGGAGCAGCTTTTTGCCTGCGATTTCGTTGCCGCGGTTTGCGATAACCTCGTTCGCGTTCATATTCGACTGCGTGCCGCTGCCCGTTTGCCATACTACGAGGGGGAAATGTCCGTTAAGCTCGCCCGAAATCACCTCGTCGCAAGCCGCGCAAATAGCGTCCCTCTTTTCTTCGGGGAGCTTGCCAAGCTTGCAGTTTGCAAGTGCCGCCGCTTTCTTTAAAATACCGAATGCGTGCGTGATTTCACGGGGCATAACTTCCGTACCGATACGGAAATTTTGATAACTTCTTTGCGTCTGCGCCGCCCAATATCTGTCGGCGGGGACTTGCATTTCGCCCATCGTATCTTTTTCAATGCGATATTCCATAATTTTTTTACTCCGTATGCGATTAAATTTCGATTTGTGCGATAACGCCCTTCAAGACGTCGGCGCTGTGTCTCATCTTTTCAACTTCCTCGTCGGAAAGCTTGGGGGTGAGCGTCGTTACGATGCCCTCGTTGCCGATTGCGCAAAGGGTGGAAAGCGCAACGTCGGAAATGCCGTATTCCCCTTCCAAAACAGTGGATACGGGCAAAATGGTGTATGCGCTAGAATAAATGCAGTTGATAATTTGCGTTACGCAAGCCGCGATACCATAGAAGGTTGCGCCCTTGCCCGCAATGATTTGACCGCCCGACTTCTTCACGTATTGCTCTACCTCTTCACGGCTGTAAGGGGAAACCTTTAATACGTCCTTTTCCGTAAGCGTATTTTCGTATTCTTCAAGAGGAATACCCGAAATATCCGCCGTGGACCAAGCGACGAAGGAAGAATCGCCGTGTTCGCCAAGCACGTATGCGTGTACCTGCTTTTGGTTTACCGAATACAATTCGGAAAGGCGAGTTCTCAAACGAATGCTGTCAAGCGTACAGCCCGTACCGATAATGCGGTTCTTGGGTACGCCCGTAATCTTGTGGAAAACGTAGGTGAGTACGTCCACGGGGTTTGCAACGAACAAGTACAATGCGTCGGGCGCGTACTTCACGATTTGAGGCGCGATGCTCTTCAAAATGTTTACGTTCGTCTGCGTGAGGTCGATACGGGATTGACCGGGCTTTCTGCCAACGCCGGAAGTAACGACGATGATATCCGAGCCGACTGCGTCTTCATACGTACCGAAGTAGATTTTTGCAGGCGAGAGATAGGGCGTAGCTTGGAGAATGTCCATAGCCTCCCCTCTTGCTTTTGCTTCGTTTACGTCAATCAAAACGATTTCCGCAACCGAGCCGGTTGCTACCAACGTATAGGCAACCGTTGCACCTACCGAACCTGCGCCGATGATTGTAACTTTGTTGTTCATAGTTTATATCTCCATTTTTAATTTTTTCTTTTTTAAGTACATTACCGCACACTAATACAACTCTATTATACCACAACTCCACCGCAATCACAAATGCTTGAGGGTTATGTTAAAAACTTTTTAATCGTTAAATCGATAAATTTTTATCTTTTTTACGGATTTTACCCCCTTTTTTTAATAAATTAAAAAAGAGCCCGTAAAAACGAGCTCCTTTATCCATTTTAAAGTCTTATTTTTCCGTGATGGCGTTGCAAAGTAAAATTCCGCCCTCGATGATTGTCGATATGCCGCAAATAATCAAAATGATATTGATTGCCGCCCCTTTATGGAACAAAAGCAATACGCCGATGAAAAGGCAAATTGCAGGCATAATATAATAGCTTGCGGTTTGGACGGGCGTACACCCCCGAACCTTACGTTTGAGATTGTAATATATGCACAGCACGCCGAATACGAGAAGTAGCGCCGCTACGACGTACAGCACTGCGCTGACCACTACCCAACCGCAAACGATGACGAATACGCCGCAAATAAGCTTGATGATTGCCGACGGGATATTTTTAGCTACAAGGTCCATAATTCCAAGTACAATCAACCCCACGCCGAGGATACTCATCAATATACTGATAAAGTCCCCTTTCAAAACGAGGAGCAACACGCCCATAGCAAGCGTAAGGCAAGCCGTAATTATTTTTTCCGATTTTTTCATAGTCCTCTTTTTCATAGCTTACACGCGGAAACGAACAATGCCGATACGCACGCGTTTTTTATTCGCTTTTTGCATAGCGCGCGCACAAGGGTTGTTTTGCGTCTTGTCGCATTTTACGCAAAACTCGTAGCTTCCGCAACGATCATACCCGACGAGAATACTGTCGTACCACTTCACTTTGTCAAATTTTTCTTGCTCTACTCGGTAATTCATAATAGCTCCTAAAAAGTTTTTATTTTTATCACCTATGATTATAACCGATTTTAAAAAATTTTTCAAGACATTTTTCGACTTTTTTCGACAATCCGTAAAAAAATCTTACAGAGCAATTTTAGGCACGGCTTTGCAACGCGATTGTTGCAAAGCGCTCAACCCCTTTTTCTTTGGTGCGTGCGGCGAAACTTTTTCCAATTTCGCAACGAGGAAGAAAGCACGGTTTCCCCCGCGAATTTCTTCCTTTGCACATACTACTATTATATGCAAAAGGGTTGAAAAACTTTACGCTTCCAACCCCTCTTTTTTAAATTTCGCTAATAATTAAATTATTAAGTACTTCGTCGTACTTTTCTTGCGTGAACGAGAGCTGCCCAACCGACATGACGCGCGCCGTGCCCGCCGCTACGCCGTGCCGCAAAATATCGTAAAGGTCGGCGTCTTTTTCGAGCTGCAAAGCCGCCGCAGCGACCATACTGTCCCCCGCGCCCACGGTAGAATTGACGGCTACGTTTAAGCTCTTGCCATAATAATTGAGCCTACCGTCCGTAATCACCGCGCCTTGCTTCCCCAAGGAAAGCATAACGCGCTTTGCGCCTCTATCCAACAGCTCGTAACAGCCGGCAAGCATATCTTCCTTGCTTTCCACACGCCTGCCGATAGCGTTTTCCAGCTCGTCAAGGTTGGGCTTTACCAAATCCACGCCGACGTTTAACGCCGAGAACATACGTTGCCCCACCGCATCGACGATTTTAAGGGAATTTGCATCCACCGCGGTGGCGATCTGTCCGTAGTAC